>CAYTNO010000244.1:0-4020 GCA_964439125.1 uncultured Woeseiaceae bacterium
ACAGGCCTTTAGCGTCCTGAATGAAAAAGGCCTGCGCGTACGGCGGCCGGATCTAACCCTCGCGACCATGGATCACTCAACACCGACTACGCCGGTTACAAGCTTCAAAGATATGGCTGTTGTCGTTGGTGAGAACGCTGCCAACCAGGTCCGGCGCATGCAGGAAAACTGTGATGCGTTCGGACTGGAGCTGCTGGGCTTCGAGAGCGATCAGCGCGGAATCGTACACGTTATTGGTCCGGAACAAGGAGCCACACAGCCAGGCAAGACAATCGTTTGTGGAGACAGCCATACGAGTACACATGGCGCGTTCGGCGCCCTGGCCTTTGGCATCGGCACGACCGAGGTCGGCCATGTATTGGCCACGCAGTGTTTGCTGCAGCGCAAGGCCCTTACACTGGCGCTGAACGTCGACGGAAACCTGCCAAATGGCGTCAGCTCAAAAGATCTGATCCTCGCCATCATCGGCCAGATCGGCGTCGATGGAGGCACCGGTCATGTTATCGAGTACCGCGGCAGCGCCATTTCGGCGATGGACATGGATTCGAGAATGACCGTTTGCAACATGTCGATCGAGGCCGGCGCACGAGCAGGCATGATAGCTCCCGACGACCATACCTTCGAATACCTCGCTGGCCGCCCCCGCGCACCGCAGGGAGCCGACTGGGAACGGGCCGTCGCCCGATGGCGCACTCTGAAAAGCGATGATGACGCCGCGTTTGACAAATCTGTCACGATTTCCGCGGATCAAATGCAACCGATGGTCACGTTTGGTACGAATCCTGGCATGGTCATTGGCGTTAACGACCCGGTTCCCGATGACAGCGGCGACCCGAGCTTTAGAAAAGCGCTCGACTACATGCAGATATCGGCCGGTAAACCACTGACCAACACCGAGGTAGACGTCGTCTTTGTCGGCAGCTGCACGAATTCGCGTCTCTCAGACTTGCAGCAGGCCGCAGACATTGTGAAAGGCAAGCAAGTCGCCGACGGAGTTCGCATGCTTGTTGTGCCAGGGTCCCAGCAGATAAAAAAAGACGCAGAAGCGATTGGGCTGGATCGCGTATTTACGGCAGCAGGAGCTGAGTGGCGTGAATCCGGTTGTTCGATGTGCCTCGGCATGAATGGCGATACCGTAAATTCGGGCCAACTGAGTGTCAGTACCAGCAATCGTAATTTCGAAGGGCGTCAAGGCATTGGTGCCCGAACGATACTTGCGAGCCCGATGACCGCCGCGGCCTCGGCGATAGCCGGACGTGTTGCTGATCCCCGGCCATTCATTTCTCAGGGTAAATAGACGATGAACCCCGTAACACGCATACAATCACGCACCGTGGTCATGCCAACGACGGACATCGACACCGACCAGCTGATACCCGCGCGGTTCCTGACAACGACTTCACGCGAGGGTCTCGGGCAGTTTCTTTTTCACGACTTGCGCTTTGATACCGACGGCAATGCCGATCCCGACTTTGCACTGAATCAACCCGATGCGGATGGTTGCGGCATCCTTGTTGCCGGCAATAACCTCGGATGCGGCTCCTCGCGCGAGCACGCACCGTGGGCGCTGCTCGATTATGGCTTTCAGGCCGTCATCAGCACCGAGATCGCAGATATTTTTCGCAACAACTCTCTGAAAAATGGCCTTCTCCCCGTCGTTGTCGATGCAGGCACGCTGCAGTACCTAATGCAGAACCCCGGCATCAGTCTCGATATCGATGTGGCGCAAGCAACCTTGGCACTGCCGGACGGCAAGACGATTGAATTTCCTATCGACAGTTTCGCGCGCCATTGCCTCATCGAGGGTATCGACCAGCTGGGTTACCTGCTGCAACACGAGACCCGTATCTCCGCATTCGAGGAGTCACGACCATGGAAGCCCTGATCACATTATTGCCGGGCGACGGCATTGGGCCTGAGGTCACCTCCGCGGCACATCGCGTGCTGAAAGAAGTTGCTGAACGTCACGGACATACCTTTGAGTACAAGGTCGAACTCATTGGCGGTGCGGCGATCGATGCAAGCGGCGATCCTCTTCCGGCAGAAACCATCTCGAGCTGCGAGAACAGCGACGCTGTTTTGCTTGGCGCGGTCGGTGGACCGAGGTGGTCCGACCCGAATGCTGCAGTTCGACCGGAACAGGGCCTACTCAGGATACGATCCTTGCTTGGCCTGTTTGCCAATCTGCGGCCGGTTAAAGTTATCGACGATCTGATCCCGGCGTCCCCGCTCAGGGCCGAGCTGTTGACGGGCGTCGATATGATCGTGGTGCGTGAACTGACGGGCGGAATCTATTTTGGCGAAAAGACTCGCAGCGAGACATCGGCAAGCGATTTGTGCACGTACCACACGCACGAAGTGGAACGCATAGTGCGAGTCGCCGCCCGCCTGGCCAGTGTGCGACGGGGCAAACTGTGCTCGGTCGACAAAGCCAATGTGCTTGAAACATCGAGGTTGTGGCGCGACGTAACGGACCGTCTGATTCAAGCCGAGTTCCCGGGACTTGAGCTGGAGACATTGCTCGTCGATGCGGCGGCCATGCATTTGCTGAGTCGTCCTCGGGACTTTGATGTGATCGTCACTGAGAACATGTTCGGCGATATATTGACAGACGAGGCATCGATGTTAGCCGGTTCTTTGGGCATGCTGCCTTCGGCCTCTATCGGTGACGGCTCTCGCGGACTCTATGAACCAATACACGGGTCTGCACCCGACATCGCCGGACGGGATATTGCCAATCCCTGCGGCGCAATAGCCAGCGCCGCGATGTTGCTGCGACACAGTCTCGGGCTAAACGATGAGGCCAGCGCGGTCGAAGCAGCAATTACCAGGGCTATCGCGAGCGGCGCCAGAACAGCCGACATCGTTGCCGGCAGTGAATCGAGCATTACTACGACGGCGATGACCGACCTGATCATCAGCGAGCTGAGTTGACGGCTTGTAGCGTCCCTGCTGCGTGACCCGATGCGCGGAAACGCGTGATCATCTGACCAAGTTCTTCGGTTTCTATCAGGAAGCCGTCGTGACCGTGCGCTGACTCAAGCAGCACATAGCGCGCGTTCGGTAGCAAATCTGCGAGCGCCCTTTGCTCGTGGGGCGGATACAGCGTATCGGTACTCACCGACACCACCAACACCGGTTGCCAGATATTTGCCAATACGTCTTTGTAATCGCCGCGCCCCCTGCCCAGATCATGCGTGTGCATGGCATGCGTTAACGTGACGTAAGTATTTGCGTCAAAACGATCGTTAATTTTTTGCCCCTGATGCCGAAGGTAGGACTGCACCTCATACAGCTCGTCAGCGCGTTTGCTGCGGCCGAAGCGTTCATCGAAGCTGTGCCAGCTGCGATACATACAGACGGCCATCATTCGGGCTGCTGCGAGGCCTGCTTCGGGCGGTGATTCTTCACTGTAGTAGCCACCGTTCCAGTTTGGATCGGCTTGAATGGCCATGCGTTGAGCCTCGCTGACACCAATACACCAGGCCGAATGCTGTCCGCCGACCCCAATCGGAACCACGCTGCCAACACGCTCCGGATACATCGCAGCCCATTCCAGGGCCTGCATTCCACCCAGGGAGGGTCCGGTGACAACTTCCAGTCGGTCTACGCCCAGCTCATCAAGCAGGACGCGCTCCAGGTTGACCATGTCCCGAACCGAAATATTCGGAAAATCGGCCCGGTATCGTTGCTGCTCACCGGGCTTCAGGTTGGCAGGTCCGGTTGTGCCGTAGCAGCTGCCCAGAATATTGGCGCAGACAATAAAGTCGTGCGCCGGGTCAAAGGCCTTGCCCGCACCAATAATATTGGGCCACCAGGCGTCGACGTCCGCCGACCCGGTCAGCGCATGGCAGATCAGGATCGCATGATCCTTCGCGTTCGCTATGTCTCCCCACGTGCGATACGCAATCTGCAGGTCACTAAGACGTTGCCCGCTTTCGAGCGCAAAGCCGCTGACTCTAAGCATTTCGGTGTCATCCGATATCTGTGCACTGAGGTACGTGGGTAAACTCATGATGT
>CAYTNO010000245.1:0-4009 GCA_964439125.1 uncultured Woeseiaceae bacterium
TTGATTACGGCAGCCTGCATGTTGACACGCATCGAATGATTGCCGGTTTGCTCGTCGATGCGGGTATCGCAACAGGCGATGCGGACACCTTGCTCTCGACTGGCGTGACGTCGGCTTTCTTCCCGCATGGCCTCGGTCACCTCCTCGGTATTCAGGTGCATGACATCGGCGGTTTCATGGTGGATGAGTCGGGTAACTTTCTTGACCCTCCGAGCGGCCATCCCTTCCTCAGGCTTACACGCACGCTCGAAGAAAACATGGTCTTTACCATCGAACCCGGCGTGTATGTCATCGATATGCTGCTGGAGAATTTGCGCGGCACCTCGGCTGAGAGTCACGTCAACTGGGATAGCGTTGACTGGTTGCGCCCATTTGGTGGAGTTCGCATTGAGGACAACGTCAGAGTGACCTCCACCGGCACTGAGAATATGACCCGCGATGCATTTGCTGCTATTGCCTAGCTTGCGCCTTTAGCTTGCGTTTGACTCTGGCGCCCTTGCGTTCGAAAAAGGGGCGCACGCGCGGGCTTAACCACGGAAACAGATACATCAGGGTGGTTAACAAGCCGCTAATCGCTGGAATGGACTTTTCGCGCTGGTCGTTGCCACAAAGGTCGAGAATCGCCTGAGCAACCTCCTCTGCGGTGCTAATCGGTTGTGAAAATGTCAGGTCAGAAACGTCGTCGATATCTGACATGATAAAACCCGTATCGATGGGCCCGGGCGACACGACTGCTATTTTGATACCGTCACCTCTAAGCTCCTCGTACAAGGCGTAGGTAAATGCACGCAGACCCGACTTGCTGGCTGAATACGTAGCACTATTCGGCACAGGCGCACGACCTGCCAGTGATCCGACGTTGATAATGGCACCGCCACCGGCATCTCTCAGATACGGTAACGCCAGCCGGCTCAACATGATTGGTGCTTTCAGGTTGACGTCGATCATTCTTCCCATATCGACAGCATCCACCGTTTCGGCAGGACCACGCTTGTGGTAGCCCGCGTTATTGACAAGCACGTCAACGCGGCCGAATTCGAATTGTGCTTTCTTGAAAAGATCGGCGCATGCAGTTGCATCGCATACGTCCATGACGAAAATCTCGACCTTGGTCTTGTCGCGAAGTTCTTCGGCAATAGCATCCAGATTTTTCTTGCCACGTGCGACGAGCAGGAGATTTGCACCGGCATCAGCGAACATTCGCGCGGTCGCGGCACCGACGCCCTCGGATCCGCCCGTAATAATCACGGTTTTGTCTTTGAAGATCATGTGCGGAGTTTAGCAGGACGAACTGGCGGGGTTATGAGATAACTTCTAGAAACCGATATAGCCCTTGATCCTCTTCCATAGCGAGGACTCCCATCCGTACACGTCAAGTACGTCCGGGTCGAGCGCGGCTACCGGCATGGTCGTATCCGGCGCAATGGTCTCGTTAGCAGCGATAATATCCTCAGGTCGAAGTTCCAGTTTGCCGGTCTTGCGATCACGAGCTTCCGTTAGACCGTCCACAGCAAGACTGAGGTACGGCAGCACCTCGTCGTCAACGATGTCATCGAGAAAGACAGCATCGGGGTCGAAGGCATCCTTCGACAGAATGACGCAATTGTCAGGATCGAAATTGGCTTTGTCGTTACTAATGGCTCTCGTCCGTTATCGGAAGAACACCAGATTAATGCGGATTGTCGTCTCAAGCTGTGAAATGACTCACAAGACCTGAATTTGCCCATTTCCCTCGTTTTTCAATGAATTACAACGCTCATTCCCCCAGAATCGCCTTTTTCGAGGCGTTCGGGATAAACTGTGCGGTTCTACAAAGTGGAATGACGTCGAAGCTCTGAACATCATGCGAAAAACCGTACTCTTTGTTATCACTCTTGCCCTGATTGCCCTATTAACGGCTTGCGACGATCAGCCGGATAAAGGCAGACAGGGCGCCTGGGGTGGCGCAATCAAGGTCGTAACGCAGAAGGTCGAGCTGCAGGCGGTGGTCGATGAAATCCAGGCACTTGGGACCGCTAACGCCAACGAATCCATCGAAATTCAGCCACGCGTATCCAGCCTTGTTGAACGCATAGTGTTCAAGGAGGGTCAACTTGTTGACAAGGGTGACCTGCTGGTTGAACTGGAGAACAGCGAGATCGTCGCCGGTTTGGCGCTGGCCGAAGCATCGTTGTCCGAAAGTCGAAGCCTGTACAGCCGCAGTAAGTCGCTGGCCAACACGCAGGCGATTTCAGTATCCAACCTCGAGCAATTACTTGCCCAGGTTCAGGTTGACGAGGCACAGGTCGAAGCCGCAAAGGCTCGCCTGTCTAATACGGTAATTCGCGCACCATTTTCAGGCAGGATCGGACTTCGGCGCGTCAGTCCAGGCAGTTTCGTGAGTAACTCCACGATCATCACAACGCTGGATGACGTGAGCACAATCAAACTCGATTTCTCGGTGCCCGAGACTTTTTTGACCGTTCTGTCGGAGGGCATGAAGATCACTGCTGATAGTCTGGTTTATCCCGACCGTATTTTCAGTGGCAGCGTTGCAAGTATCGATACCCGGTTAGATCCGGTTACTCGCGCTGTGCAGGTTCGCGCCATCATTTCGAACAGTGACGGGGCGCTCAAACCTGGCATGTTCATGTCAGTCGACCTGCAACGTGAGCGTGGCAACCAGTTGCTGGCACCAGAGCAATCCATCGTTCCGGAAGGAACTCGTCAATATGTGTACGTCGTCGCAGATGGTGTCGCCGAAAAGCGAGCCGTACAACTCGGGCGGAGGATTCCCGGGTTTGTAGTCATCAGCAGTGGCCTTGAAGCTGGTGAAGCGATCATCACCGAAGGAACGCACAAAGTCCGGGACGGATCGCAGGTTGAGGAGCCCGGCACCGTTTCCGCGCAAGGAAACGTGCGGCCGGACAACACGTAGGCCAGCCGCATGCTGATATCCGATTTATCTGTTCGACGCCCGGTTTTTGCGGCCGTTATTTCCCTTATTCTGATCCTCATCGGGCTAATGTCGGTGCGCAGCATGACGGTTCGCGAGTACCCGGCGATAGAGCGCCCTATCGTGTCCGTTTCGACAAGCTACCGAGGCGCCGCCTCCGATATCGTCGAGCGTCGTGTTACACAAATCATCGAGGATCAACTCGCCGGGATATCCGGCATCACCAAGATGTCGTCGACGAGCTACGATGAACGCTCGTCAATTAACCTCGAGTTTTCTTCGGATATCGATGTTGATAACGCGGCCAACGATGTGCGCGACCGCGTATCACGTGTATTGCGAGCACTACCGGATGAGGCCGATCCACCGCAGGTCTCGAAGCAAAACTCGAACTCCGGGACAACAATGTGGATCAACGTCTCAAGCTCTTCTCGATCCATTATGGAAGTATCCGACTATGCTGAGCGATATATCGTTGATGCGCTTTCCACCGTCGATGGCGTCGCCAATGTTCGCGGATCCGGCAGGCGCAGACCCGCAATGCGCATCTGGGTGGATCCCAAGCGATTAGCAGCACGTGGACTGACCGTTGCCGACATCGAAACAGCTCTGCGGAATGAAAACGTACAAATTCCGTCCGGTCGTCTTGAATCAAGTACGCGCGAATTCACGTTGCGCACAGATACTGGTTTTAGATCAGTCGAAGATTTTCAGCAGCTTGTGTTGCGCGAAGGCGATGACAAATACCTTATGCGACTGGGCGAAGTCGCCGATATCGAATTGGCGCCCGAGAACATCCGTAGCTACTCTGCAACCGACGGAGTCGCGGGCATGGCCCTCGGTATTATTCCGCAGGCGCAGGCAAACCTTCTGAAGGTAAATCAGGCTGTTACGCAGCGAATCGAGGACCTGCAGGCATCCTTGCCGGACGATATCAATTTATCCGTCAACATGGACAACGCGATTTTTATTCGCGCTTCCCTCGTCGAAGTTGGCAAGGCACTCGGCCTGGCGATGCTGCTCGTGCTCATCGTAATCTTCGCTTTTATCGGAACTATCAGGGCGACAATCATC
>CAYTNO010000246.1:0-4004 GCA_964439125.1 uncultured Woeseiaceae bacterium
CCCGGAGCTCGTGGGGTACCTGTTACAGAAGGAAATTCCCGCGTCCCGTTTCAGGATAATCATTGACGACATACTCAAGCGAACTTGACGTCGACCCTCGAATGCGGCGGCTCGTGCTGATTTGCGGTTGGCTGGCGCTGTTGGCGGGCGCGGGCGTTTGTCTGTCGATGCCGCTTGCCTGGGAATGGCGGTTGGCTGCCAGCAGCCTTTGGGTGCTCGTCAGTGAGCGCGAGCTGCGCGTTATGGCCAAGGGGCATAAGCGCTACACGGGCGTTCGACTCGATGCAAATGGCGACGCGGCACTCCTGACGCGCGGCGGTGATTGGTCACCGGCCACGCTGCTTGCCGGGAGCTTGGTGTTGCCCTCATTGGCGTGGCTGCGGTTCAAAGACCAGGATGGTCGCCAGCGGGTCGAGTTGATAGCCTGTAAATGCCCGGAAAATAAGGCGTGGCGGCGCTTGCAGGTCATCTGGAGGCACTTGGGAGCGGGTGGGTGAAGCTGCTACCATGCCCCAGCCGAGAATCCCGTCACATATAACCAATGAATAGTACCCAATTGAGAGAACTTTCAAACGCCCGGTGGGTCTATCCCGGTGTCGAGCGGTTGTATCTCGATTGCCAACGGATGCAGCCGCATGTCGAATGAATCGACCGACAAGGAACTGGTCAAACGGGTTCAGAAAGGCGAAAAAGGAGCGTTTGATCTTTTGGTGCTCAAGTATGAGCGCAAGATTATCAATCTGGTGATGCGGTATGTGCGTGACCCGGAACAGGCGTTGGATATCACTCAGGAGGCCTTTATTAAGGCCTACCGGGCGTTGCCGAGGTTTCGTGGCGACAGTGCCTTTTACACATGGCTGTATCGGATCGCTGTGAATACCGCCAAGAATTATCTTGCGGCACAGCGTCGGCGGCCAATGGACATCGAGCTCGACCTGCAGGATCCGGAACAATATGGTCTGCATGCCAAGCTCAAGGAATCGGATACACCGGAAGGACTGGCATTAAGTCAGGAATTGCAGGAGACGCTCGAACGTGCCATAGCGGCGTTGCCGGATGATCTGCGACAAGCAATCATCTTGCGCGAGCTCGATGGCATGAGTTATGAGGAGATTGCACAGACAATGGAGTGTCCCGTTGGTACCGTGCGATCAAGGATTTTCAGGGCTCGAGATGCCATTGGCAAGAAAGTCGGAACCCTGGTGAAGTAAACAGGCAGGAACCTATGAATGATTCAATAAAAACCCAAATTTCCGCATTCATCGACGGTGAGTTACCGGACAACGAAGCAGAATTGCTGCTTCGCAGAATGAGCCAGGATCGCGAACTGAGGCAACAGGCCGCGGAGTACCTGGAGATGGGTCGGGTTATTCGTGGCGAGCGAACCGTGCCTGGCATGGAAAATCTGCGCCAACGCATAAGCGACGAGCTTGATGACAAGTCCGAACATCTGGAATTCGATGTGCCTGACTCCGGTGCGCCGCGATACACGCGCCCGCTGGCCGGGTTTGCCATCGCCGCGACAGTCGCGCTAGCGGCTATATTTGGGCTACAACAGATCGCCGGTGTGACGGATATCAATAGTGTGCCTGGAAGTGATTCTGCCGCAGTTACGGAGTCGGCAGATGGCGGTGCCTATACCGTCCCTAACCAGCTTGACGATCAGCTGCGCGAATACTATATGCGTCACAACGCGAGTTCCTCGTACTTCGGTGCCGATAGCATCAACGCGCGTCTTGTCACATTGCAACTTCGCGATGGTGTGATCGTCGAAAGTGACGCTGAAATTTTGCCGCCGGATGAGGACGAAGAGGCAGTGGACGAAGAGTCCACCGCAACAACGCCCGAATAACCATGACGATGCGCCGCCGGCAACTGATTTTGACGACCTGCGCGGCGTTTAGCGCTCTTCTCGCGAGTGAACTGAGTTCGGCTGCCGAAGACCTTGGACCGCACGATTGGCTGAATCGAATGGTCGACGCCGTGCAAACCACCGACTATGAAGGGACAGTTATTCGCTTGCAGAACGGCGTGGTCGATGCACTTAAGGTCGTACACGTGGTATCCGATGGTGTCGTTCACGAAAAAGTCATTGTTCAGGAAGGCAATGGCCTCGAGATCATCCGCAACGGTAATGAGGTGCAGTGCATACTGCCCGACGAAAAATCCGTGTTGATCGAAGAATGGAACGATCAAAGCACCTTGTTTTCAACGCTACCGTCGAACGACATACGTTTCGGCAGCGAATACGATGTTTCGATCGTTCGCGAAGAACGCGTCGCTGGCCGAAAAGCGATATTGCTCGCCATCAGGCCACACGATTCTTTCCGCTTTGGCCACCGCATCTGGCTGGACCGTGAGACCGGGTTCCCGCTTAAGACCACACTGGTCGGTGCGCAAGGGGAGGCCATTGAGCAGGTCAAGTTCGCTGACATCAGCATTGGCCAAAAAATTCACCCGAGCGCGCTGGCGCCGTCTATCGATATAGAGAGCTTCAGCTGGTTTAGTAGTAGAAAACGCGCGATTAGCCAGGCTATAGAGACCGATTGGAGTAGCGATTCGCTTCCACCGGGCTTTCGCGTTGTTTCGATGAACGAAGAAGAAGTGCCGGGGCAGCAGGAACCGCTCGTGCATATCATGTACAGCGATGGGCTGGCTAACGTATCTGTCTTCATTGAACCGCTGAAGAACAAGAATCCGGCGCGTAGTTCGCGAGTTGGGTCATCCAACTCGTTCAGCGTCCAAAATGGCGACTACCAGGTAACAGCGGTTGGTGAAGTGCCGGCCGACACAGTGCAGAATATCGCGACATCTATGCGTCGTAACTAGCTCGTCGATGGAAAACCCTTCAGGAAGAGTAGTGTCACTCGTTGACAGCACCGACGGCGTGCGCGCAGTCGTAGAGGTCAAGGTTGCGGCATCCTGTCCACGATGTGCGTCAGGCAAGGGGTGTGGCGCGGGCATTTTCACGGCCAGCGGCAGCGCGGCGCAGCCTGTTGAGGCGTCTGTACGCGAAGGCCTTAATCTAAGCGAAGGTGATGTCGTGGAAATATCTCTGGCACCCGACAATCTCCTGCAAGCTGCGATTATCGTTTACGGCTTGCCCATGCTCGGTGCAATTGCGGGGGCGACACTGGCGTATGCTTTTTCGCTGCGCGACTCTGTTGCAGCAATGGCAGCGTTAATCGGGATGGCCACAGGCCTGGTGGTCAGTCGCTGGCGCGTCAGGCAGACTTCCTGTTTGCGCAATTTCGACCCTGTTGTGGAACGACGAGTGCCCGATTCAGGAGCCGGTTTGCAGTGAAATCGATAGTCATCTACAGCCGCAAGGACTGCCATCTTTGCGGCATCATGATCGAAGAATTGCAGCCCCTGATACGCGGCAGGCTGGATCTGGTTGTCCATAATGTGGACAGCCGTGACGACTGGCGAGAGAAATACCACACCAGGGTTCCGGTCATGGAATATGACGGGGAGTTCATCTGCCAGTATCATCTCGATCGCGAAGCGCTCGCAAGGATCCTGAGCAAACACCCAACATGAAGAATATCCGCAATTTTTCGATCATCGCCCATATCGATCATGGCAAGTCGACGCTTGCCGATCGGTTCATCCAGCATTGTGGTGGTCTTGCCGACCGTGAGATGTCTGAGCAGGTACTCGACTCGATGGATCTCGAGCGTGAACGCGGCATCACTATCAAGGCGCAGTGTGTGTCGCTCAACTACGAGGCGAACGATGGCCAGATATATGAGTTGAACTTCATCGACACGCCCGGGCACGTCGATTTCTCCTACGAGGTGTCACGATCTCTGGCCGCCTGCGAAGGCGCACTACTGGTTGTTGACGCTGCGCAAGGCGTCGAGGCACAAACTGTCGCCAACTGCACCACAGCAATAGATCAGGGTCTCGAAGTACTACCGGTGCTCAACAAGATTGATCTTCCGGCTGCTGAGCCAGATCGCGTCAAGGCTGAAATCGAGGACATTATTGGAGTCGATGCA
>CAYTNO010000247.1:0-3993 GCA_964439125.1 uncultured Woeseiaceae bacterium
CGCTCCTACCGTCGTTTTTTCATCCGGGCGCGAGGATGAGTTTGGTCGTATATCTGGGCTAGATGCTGGAAATCAAGGTGTGTGTATACCTGGGTCGTGGAGATGTTGGCGTGTCCCAGTAACTCCTGAACACCGCGCAGGTCATGACTCGATTCGAGCAAGTGTGTTGCAAATGAGTGTCGAAACAGATGCGGAGAGACATTGGTGTCGATGCCCTGGTGCTTGGCCCAATGTGTGACCCGGGCCTGCACCGACCGCCGGCTTATCCGGGTGCCGCGGTTGCTGACGAAGATCGCTTTTTCAGTCGCGGGCGCGTAGTCGCCTCGAGAGCGATACCACTTGCGTATTGCTTTGAGCGCCACTCGGCCAACCGGCACGATACGGTCCTTGTTGCCTTTGCCGGTAACGCGAACGGTGGCGTCCTGTAAATCGACATCGCCGACGTCGAGGTCAGTCAGTTCCGCCAGCCGCAGTCCGGATGAGTACAGCAGCTCGAGAATGGCACGGTCGCGGTTGATGATCGTGGTGTCACCCGGGATGTCGAGCAGACGCGCCATGCGATCGGCATCGAGGTTGCCCGGTAGCCGCTTGCCGGATTTTGGCGCCGATACCGAGACGACCGGATTCGTCATTACGTATTTTTCACGCAGCAGGTATCGAAAAAAGGTTCGCGTCGCGGACAGCCGCCGCTGGATGCTTCTTGCCGACAGCCCTCGCCGATAACAGGCGGCGGCATAGCTTCTGATGTGCTCGCTGTCGACACCGGCCCAATTCTCGATCGCCTGTTCATCGCAGAAAGCAGCGAGCGCGTCGAGGTCACGGCCATAGTGTTTACACGTGAGTTCCGAGAGCCGGCGCTCATACCTGAGGTGGCCGATGAACTTGCCGATCCAGTCTTTTTCGGCATCGTCCAAGGGACGGCCTCCTGCGATCAATACCGCTTAAGAGCTCCGGCGACCAGGTCCCCGAGTCGAGCGAGGAAATCGATGCTCATGCCCGGGTGGAAACGGTCGGCGTCGTTGCTGCCAACGGCCAGAAAGCCGATTTGAGATTTTTCGCCCAGCGGCACGAGAGCGACGGAGCCAATATCTGCAGCATCTTCGCGGAACAGGAATTCGCGTTGAGAATCACGCACCTGCCCGCATCGGGGGCCCTTACCTTTCAAGAAAGTGCCAAAAGGCTTGAGGGCGTCGTCACTTCGGTCGATGACGTGGAAAAACCGGCCGTTATCGATATCCTCAAACAAGGTCGGGTCGCCAAAATGGACCAGAACGGAGTGATCGGCGCCGAAGCCGCTGCGCATGGCTTCTTCGACACAGGTAATGGACGCATGCAGGTCGTGAGCTGCGAGCAGTTGCAACGTCAGTTCGTGGATTTTGGCCGAGAGGATATCGTTGGCGCGCGCGACCTCGATAAGCTCCTTGAGCTGGCGTTTCTGGCGCAGCTCTTTCTGCCGCAGTATCGAAACCTGCCGCTCTACCAGCGACACAGTGCCGCCTGAACCATGCGGTAATTGCAGCGACCTCAGCAACGCGCCATGGCGTTCAAAAAAGTCGGGGTGAGCGTCGAGGTAGTCATGAATCGCCTGCTCCGAGATTTCTTCTTCAATGAACTCCGGCTTGCGTTGTGTGCTCATAAATCCACTGTTCCTTCGTTAATTAATTCGGCTTCACCGGTCAGCCATACGCCTTCGGCTTCGCCGGGCCAGCTTACCACGAGTTGCCCTCCGGGCATCCGCACGGTCACTTCGTCGTCGAGATGCCCCAGACGTTGTCCGGCAACGACTGCGGCGCAGGCTCCCGTGCCGCAGGCGAGGGTTTCTCCAGCCCCTCGTTCGTATTCGCGCAGGTCGATATTGGTGCGATCGCGAATTTGCATGAAACCGACATTGGTTCTGGCAGGGAACCGTTCATGGCGTTCGATCGCAGGGCCAAGTGCGGCAACGTCGGTAGATTCCAGGTCGTTGACCTCGACAACGCAATGCGGATTGCCCATCGAGAGGACGGACGCATTGATCGTGGCCCCCGCAACCTCAAGTGGATACTGGTCGGCTTGCGCCTCGGCCGAAAACGGTACCAGCCGCGGATCGAAGTCAGGCGGCCCCATGTTGACGGCTATGCGACCGTCGTCCAGTACGATTGCCTCAACCGTGCCGGCCGGGCTTTCCAGCGCGAACGATTTTTTCTGGCCGGATTCCCGGGCAAGCATCCAGAAAACGCATCGAACGCCATTGCCGCACTGTTCGCATTCCGAGCCGTCCGAGTTGAAAATACGGTAAGACGCCGAGCTGGAGCCGTCCCGCGCAGGCCCTACCCACATCAACTGATCGAATCCCGGGCCAGTTTTGTCGTCCCCAAGGAGTCGTATTTTCTCGGCCGAAGGGGGGAGCAGGTTGGTTTCGCGCTGGTCGACAACGACGATTCGATTGCCGGCGCCGTGCATTTTGAGATAGGCAAGCTGCATGGGTGGAGTTTAACTCGCGAGCGTGTGTAATTTGCCGGCCAAAGTCAGCGTACAAGGCCCAAGCGAGACGGATGGACATTTGATGTCGGCGGCTGTAGTTTACATAAAACGAATAACAACATTGCCCTTGAGGAGAGGTCATGCGGCACATAATGGTTTTGAACGCGAAAGGCGGCTGTGGCAAAAGCACTATCGCAACTAACATTGCCTCGTATTTTGCGAATGAAGGCGCGAGTGTTGCACTTGCGGACTACGATCCACAGCGTTCGAGCCTTGACTGGCTCGACAGGCGCCCCGACAACCGCCCGACGATAGCGGCTGTTGCGGCCTTTGAGGACGGGCTCCGGCATGCTCCTCGCAACGTTGACATTATGGTCAGCGATGCACCTGCGCGATCCCATGGCAAGGAATTGGCGGATCTCGTCAAGCACGCCGAGACGATCGTCGTGCCGGTCCTGCCGTCGACCATCGACATGCAGGCCACGTCGACGTTTCTCGCGGAATTGCAGGGTGTCAACAAGGTAGAGCGCAAGCAGGTCAAAATCGCTGCTATCGCAAACCGCGTGCGCGACAACACTCTTATCTATGGCGATCTCGACGAGTACCTGACGAAGGCTCGTGTGCCGTACATCGCGGCACTGCGTGAAGCACAGAACTACGTTCGTGCGTATACGCGCGGCATCGGTATCTTTGAGTTACCCGAGTACCTCGCCTGGCCCGATTGGTCCGAGTGGGAACCGCTCACCGCATGGCTTAGAAGCGTACGCAGCCAGCCCTGACTGCGATACCAATTCACTTAAGCAGGCAACGACGCTCGGATGCCATCTTCCGGGTTCGAGTAGCGCGGTATCACTCCGAGCACCTCTCGCATTTTGCGTGTATCGATGCGGCGTGACTCCCGCAAAAACGACAAGCGCATTTCCGAGAATTCACTCTGCGCGTCGGCCCAGCTGATAACGGGTGGTGCGGCGAGCTCGCTTTGTCGCGCCACCTCGTTCGAAAACCAGGTTGGCGAGCGGAAGTCGCCATCGCCGATGTTATAGATGCCAGCGGGCGCTTCGTCCGCAAGCGCTGCAATACAACAGGTCGCAAGGTCGTCCGCATGAATGCGATTGCCCGGATTCGCATCTGATTCCTGGATGATCGCCATACCCTCACGAATGCGTTCGATGCCGAGTCGGCCCGGACCGTAAATGCCAGGCACGCGCAGGATAACGACATCCACACTGTGTTCTTCTCCCCAGGCACTCAACGCCCTTTCGGCAGCAATGCGTAGCAACGCTCGGTTCGATTTCGGCTGTGGCAGTGTTTCCTCAGTCACCAGGTCTCCGGCACGGTCGCCGTAAACGCCGGTTGTGCTGATGTAGACGAACCGTTGCGGTGCTGGCTGCAGGAGTTGCAGCAGTTTTTCGAGCCGAACATCGGTGGCCGCCTCCGCGGACGGTGCGACGGTGTAAAGAACCGCATAGCTTTCCGGCAATGTGACTGGCATCGCTGCATCGGTATCAAGATCGAAAGTGGTTGCCGCTA
>CAYTNO010000248.1:0-3984 GCA_964439125.1 uncultured Woeseiaceae bacterium
TGGCGGGCAAGCGACGAATTGTGAACGTGCCATCGTCCGCGCTGCTCAAGTAATCGCCAAATGCCGACGGCGCAAGCTGTTTGGCATGGCGCAACAGCGCAATCCCGACAATATTCGTAAGCTCTTTATCTTCAAGCTGAGCGCGCGCTAACAGGAGACTCTCGGCAATTTCATCGTAAAGCTGCTGATAGCCAGCCGAACCAGACCCGTTGCCGCCTGTCGCATAGCTATCCGTCACTTCGCCAGCGAATGCCTTTTCAAGCCACACGCGGCCGCTTGCGTCGACGACCCGAATCCTGAGCTCCAGGGTTTCACCATCGGATTTCAAAATCATGCCTGACACGAGCAACTCCGCCGCAACATCCGGCTTGGGCACGACTCTCACGGCACCCCACTCATTCGTCTTGACCAACGTTTCGCGCAGCACGAATGGCAGAAACATTGCCTCGATCTCACGAATCTGAGGAAACACCTGCAGGTCGCGGTGCAACGACAAATCTTCGGGAACGCCCGTATCAAAAACCGCAATGGATACATTGAGCGCCGATAACTCGCGGGCATCCTCGACAAGAAACACGTCAGCCGCGGCAAACCTTAGCGGAATGCACAGCAACAGGATGATCAGCCTCGATACCAGCAACGTGCGAGTTTCTACGGTGATCCAGGTCATCGCACAATCTCAGTAGTGCTGCACACGCGCTTCATACTGAACGTCTCGATACAATTAAAGCCAGAGGTGGGCCGTTCGAATTTGCTGTAGAAACGTCGCAGCGTGAACGGCATTCGCGACGTCGTGGACGACACCGTTGTCACGACTCGCATTTGCTGGCCATCCGTGGAAATTGTGAAACGGTGCGTAACTTGCAAGCCGCCTTGCAGCACGAGACTGGAAACCAGCTGCCTGCCGTCCCAACCACAAATCTCGGTGCCGTTGTCATTCTCTACGGCCTTTGCGACACCGTCAAAGAACGCACACAACATGGCGAAGTCGTCCTTTCTTGCGATGCTGATTTCATGCCCGGTTTGAGAGATCGTTAAAACATCAGGGCGGGTGATCAGCTCGGCCAGGCGAGCTAGCGCCAGGAGCGAATCCATTTGCTTCGACGCCGAAGGATCCACGCCGGAACCCGCGGGGCGTCGTTGGTCCGGCAAGGTGCGGATAAGTCTGTTGTACGCGTCGCGAAGTACTGCGTTCACCTCATCGTCGCGCGCGTAGTTTCGTTGCCAGGATCCACTGAAGTTAGCCGGCATGCTGCCCTCGAAGCGACTCATCTCGTCACTGATAACAGGCTGTTGCGAACAAGCCGCAAGCAGCAACAACAGGACGACCGTGAACGACATTCGCAACATTGGTTAAGGAGCCTTTAAGGCCTACGAGGTGGCCCGTGACATTCTAATTCGGCACTTTGACGGTGATTTCCTTGCCGCCGTATTCGTGCACAGAATCGTGGGCTCTCACTGTAACCTCGCTCACGGTGTGGGGAATTTCTACGCTCCGCATAGATCTGGTAAATGGCTGCTCGTTCACATGTGGGTGCGCAAGTACGCGAGTCGCCAGTATGGTGCCATCCGGCGATGCAACTTCCCATCTGTTCGCATAGTGATCCCAGCCCTCGTCCGCATGTTTCACGGTGACGTCAAAGTCACATTTGAGATTGTCGCTACAGGAAATTGCCACATTCAATACGTCAGCTTCGCCAGCGATGGCTGGAAAATGAACAAATACGGCAAATAAGAGGAGGGTTGTTTTGTGCATAGTCACTCTGCGGCCTAAGCAAAATTCGTGTGTGTGGGTAAAGAATAACACTCGAAAGAAAATCGGTCTGTTGTCAGACCTCTGTCGAATTCGGATGCACGTCCGCATGCCGCAGGCTGCGATTGGCCAACACCAAATACAGTGCCGCCGAAATTCCCGAAGCGCCGAACAGCATAGTCATGACGACAATCTGATACTTCGCCGCCACAAACGGTGAAACGCCAGACAATATCTGACCGGTCATCATCCCCGGCAGTGCCACAAGGCCGACCGCAAACAATGTATTGGTGATCGGTATCAGCGCAGCGTGCAACGCGATTCGCCGAGCTTCTACATACGGCGTCTCTCTGTCGCATTCAGACTGAAACCTCTCGGCTGCAAGACTGACGGCGTTCATTGAGCCAGCAAAGATCATTCCTGAGAGCGGCACTACATAGCGCGGACTGAACCATGGTTCAACGCCAATAACCACCTGGGTGACCAACGCGAGAGTCAGGATACCGCCGACGGCAATAGCGCCGAGTGAATTGAGATATGTCTGCAGCTGTTTTTCCCGCAGCGGCCGAATAGCTATCCAACTCGCCGCAGCAAGCATGACCAGCAGAACAGCAACGACGAATACGGGCCGATCTGTCTCAAAGATAACTACGAGCACATAGCCAATGAGCAACAACTGGACCAGCATTCGCGCCGTAGCGTATATCGCAGTCTTCGCGCCCGCGGACCAAGAAAACATTATTGCGATGACCACAGCCACAGGCAAAATGGCGAAGACCAGCCCCTGCAAAGAAATCACTGTAAGTACTGGATCCATCTGAGTCACTAGCCGTGAATCACGGCCCACTGAAATTGGCAAAGGACGATATTCCCACAATCCGTTGTGAAAATGGGTCTCTGGGGCCGAAAGCATCGGCCTGATCTTCAGCGCGCTGTTCCTGGCGCAGGTGCTAGGGCTTGTACGTATTGTTTGCGGCACGCTCCGGCACCATTCACAAAGGTGTTGCGGGTCCGGTCTCGTAACAACTTTCCGCGTCGATTTGGAGCGGGGTCATGTTTACAAGAAATCGATATTGCCAATTAATTGTTGGTCTGTTCGCCGTGCAGTGCTGTATGGCATCGGCCGCAGACACCGACCGCGTACGATTCGAAGGAGAGGACAACGGGCGAACGGCTGTGTTTGCGACAGGCGGACCGTGGATGCTCGACTGGAGCATACGCAGCGACGTGCCATCACTGGCCATTTTTGAAATGCGCCTTCACGAAGGCGCGTCTGGTGACTACATAGGCAATCTCGTCGAACTGCGTGGCACAGGCAGTGGCCTTAAGCTGTTCGAGGAGGGAGGCGATTATCAGATCGCCATCGTAGCCCGCAATGTTACCTGGGAACTGGAGATAACCCAGGTAAGTGAGGAACAGGCGGCTGAAACCAAGCGCCTGTCGCAAGGCGAGCCGACGTTACAAGACTCGACCAGGAAGACGCTCCGCGTCGTTCGAGAGGGTACTTTCAGTGAATGGCGACCGGAAGGTAACGACGCCCTTCTGATGTTCGACAGCAACCGCATGCGTTGGCGTGCGACATTCGCGAAGCCGTGCTCAGGACTGGAGTCGGCCACGGTTATTTCCTTCGTGACACCGGCGGCCGGGAACCTGGACGATTACGATTCGATTCTACTCGAGGATGGCACTCGCTGTTATTTCGATCGGGTTGTACCAACGCTCCTGGATTAGTCCGACGAGCGTTCGGAAGTTGGCGGCACCTCCACGAATCAGCGCGTCCAGGTTACTCTCAACATAATGTCCTCTTTGCTGTATTGGTAATCGACTTCTCCCTCATAGGCGTTGTAGAGCGCATCACCGATGCCGCGGGCAAGGTGGGCGTCGGTAAAGGTGAATACGATTCCGTCTGCTTGCTCCTCCCTGCCCATGATGCGCTTCAGAGGATGCTCCGTTCGCTCATGTTCCTGATAGTTGTGAATCAGGTTCATGATTTCCACTTTGTGGCTGCTTAGGAACTCGCCGCGCAGCGTTAGAAACGCGGCAGGTACCTTATCCTTGATGCGTTGGCAGGCCGGACAAACGCACTCCCTGGCGTCTGCGGGAGCTTTCTGCCAGGTCCATCTCCCCGCTACATACAAAGCGCCGCAGTCTGTGCAGACCGCCGGCCCCTTAATTTTGAGTTTGGAGTGATACGGATCGTGGTCAAGCTCGCGAATAAGTCGATCCCGTCG
>CAYTNO010000249.1:0-3980 GCA_964439125.1 uncultured Woeseiaceae bacterium
CTTTGCGAATCGGGGGTTTATCCGCGACAGAAAGTCTCGCAACAGTGGCGAACAGTGCTTCGAATGCCATGACGCTTCAGGTTTTGAGCCGCTGAACCCGCACGCCCTGGAAGCCGGCGACCCGGCGCAACCCATGTGTACGCTGTGCCACGCAAGCATGCCGGTACAGAATGGGCCAGGCTGGCAGCCCATCGATCTAAACATGACTGGCAGGATGAACGACATGTGCCTGGGTTGCCACAGGGTTCAGCCGCACCCGGGAAACATGTTCTCGACGGGACCCGCAACCTGGAACCACCTGGCCGTACCATCGGCAAAGATCCTGCAGAATATGGAGAAATCCGGACAGAAATTGGGTTTTGAGTTTCCGCTGGACCCGTCAACCGGGGAAATCTATTGCGCCACCTGCCATAACCCTCACCATGAAGATCTAGCAGGTTATTCGGTGGCTGATACGCCGGGAACCGAATTCCGACTCAGAGTCGACAACAATTGCCAGGCCTGTCATGACCTGTAGAAAAGAACCAACATTCAGCACGACTGCCCTCAGCCTGCTCGCTGCCGCGGTGACCATCGCCGGCAATGTGGCGCTGGCTCAGGACATTCCGACAGCAACAATTCATTCGAACGCCAAGGTCGGCACAACGCTTTCGCTGCCTACAGACGTCGGAGTGGGTGAAAAGGGTCGTATCTATGTTGTCGATGGCGGCAATCACCAGGTCGCCGTATTCGACTCGACAGGCCAGCGTGTAGACACGCTGGGCGAACGGGGTGGAGAGAACGGACAGTTCGAGAGCCCGGTCGGTCTCGGCATCGGTCCAAAAGGCGAAATCTATGTAGCGGACAAGGGCAATCAGCGCCTTCAGGTGTTCACTTTGGACGGCCGCTTTCGCAAGGTGATCGAACTGGAAGAGGACGGCGACCCTGTCGACCCTGTTGATGTGGCCGTGTCGGCAAACGGCAAGGAGTTGTACGTTACGGCCAACAACAGCCACCGAGTAATCGTTTATACGGACAACGGCAAGTTTCTCCGCGCCTGGGGTGGTGAGGGAGAAGGCGACGGCTTGTTTCGCTATCCGGCCACCTTGGCTGTCGATCCGTCGGGCAATGTTCTGGTTGTCGACGTGCTAAACCAGCGTGTGCAAAAATTCGATCCGAGCGGGAATCTGCTGACAACCTTCGGTGGCCTCGGAGGCAAACCGGGCACGTTTTTCCGGCCCAAGGGAATCGCAGTTGACTCTGCCGGTCGCAGCTACGTAAGTGACAGTTTCCTGGGCGTCATCCAGGTGTTCGACGCCAGCGGCGAGTTTCTGCACGTGCTTGGCGAAGGCGGCAGATCCACGGTTTTCAATACGCCGGTTGGCATGGTTGCTGATGGCCCTCGATTACTCGTCGTGCAGATGCTGGCAGGAAACGTGTTGGTTCTTGAACCTGCAACGGAGGTCACTCCATGAATCCGCGCAGGTCCATCATCATTCTTGCGTGCACCGGCCTGCTGGTGATTCCGCTTTCCGCACCCCTCCAGGCCGAAGAAGCGGCGGACATGTTCGACTGCAAGGTCTGTCACATCGCGAAGATTCGGGACTTCGGTGGACGGCGAGCTAACCCGGTCACGCCTGTTGAGGAATATCCCGCCGAGCCAACCGGTGTACAGGACATTTCCAGCACATCGGGCATGTGTCTCTCCTGCCACGACGGCTTCGTCGAAGATTCAAGGTACCTCTGGGAAGGTGGCTACCGCGGCCACCGATTGGGCATGGTGCCTTCCGACTCTATTCATCCTCCCGAACTCGATGGCTCGCCGGAATTTCCGATGAACGAGGACAATAAGATGTATTGCGGCTCCTGCCATTCTGCTCACCTGAGCGACAGCGAGCACGCGCCAGGCAAGGTGAAGCCATTCATGCGCGCGAGTGCCGACGGCGGCCATATCTGCCAGGCATGTCACCAGGACAAAAAGTCCATCGCGGACAGCGGCCACGACAGGGGCTCGAGCCGCGCCAAGGACTTCGAACGTCGCGGCACCTGTGGATTCTGCCACACACCTCACGGTTCGGACCAACCGTTGATGTGGGTGCGCTCATGGGGCGAAGGTGATTCGGTGCTCGATACCTATTGTCGCGGCTGTCACGACGACGGCCCCTACCCCAGTGACCACCCGGCCGACGTGGTTGCGTGGTCGCAGGACGTCAGGCAGGCGGTACGCGGCAACGTTCCGGCGGAGATGCCTGTGTACGATGAGGAAGGCCGTTCCGCTCGCACCGGAAACATCAGTTGCCCGACCTGCCACAACCTGCACCGGGAACGAGTCGAAGGTCGCCCGAGCGATCTGCCGGGCCTCTACCTACGGATGCCTGAATTTGTGGAGCCACTGTGTGCGGATTGTCACGGCACAGACGCATTGTTCCTTTACAAATTCTTTCACTCGGAAGCATCTCGTTAAGCAACAGCGCGGTCAGCGGCGAGAGGTTCCGAAGACAAGGCGAGATCTGGCGCCTGGGCAGCATTTGGATAACAACACCGCAGATCCAACTACAGTGTTTTACCCATACACTCAGTGAAAGGGGCTCCTTGGGACCGTGCGCCAGGCTCCCAATGAAACCTTTTTTGCCCCAAATACGTCTCTGAATGTGTGGACCCTATTTTCGCTCAGCCCTTCGACGTCTCTAGTGCCTCAGACCAATAGACGGCTCGGCAAGAAACTCCAAGAAGAGGTGCAATATCTATCAACGCGTATCGGAGGCGGCTATGACGGATGACAAGCGTGACGACAAGACCGCTGGTAATTCGATTTCCGGTCGATCAGCCGCACTGTATTTTGAGCAGGACCCCTCATTGGCCTCCGTGCTTGTATCCCATGGAATTCGAGTTCGCGATTTCATAATGTTGTCATTTCTATCGGATCAAGGGCCGATGAGTGTCACTCAACTGTCCCACGCGGTAGGCATTGAACCGGAAATACTGTCGAACGGCATGGCACGATTATCGGCTGCCGGGCTGATTGTTCGGGATCCGAAATCGAATGGTAACGATTCGGATTCAGTAGTAGAACTAACCACTCGCGGCCAGGCGATTGCAAGGCGCATAGATGATCAGCTATAGCCGACTCGGAAAACGCGCAGTGACCTGCTGTTGCCTGGGACGATGAATAGAAACTTGCAGGAAAATTTGTAAGAATCGTAAGAATCGGCGGGCGACAAATTGTGGCACGCCGGCACAGGAGACCAAGAATGGCCGACAATGTATTCAAGGACGCGCTAATTCGGGTGCGAGACTATGGCGAGAGCGCCGACGTATCCAGCGAGGTCATTGACTCGCTTATGCACGCCAACTCCGTACTGAAAGCCACCCTCCCGGTTCGTATGGACGACGGATCCACCAGACACTTCACCGGATATCGCTGCCGATACAACAGTACATTAGGGCCGACAAAGGGCGGTATACGATTTCATCCCGGCGTAAACATGGCAGAAGTGCAAGCTCTGGCACTCTGGATGACCATCAAGTGTGCGGTTGTGGGTCTTCCATATGGTGGTGGCAAAGGCGGCGTTATTGTAGACCCAAAGGCTCTTTCGCCGATGGAGCTGGAACGCCTATCCAGAGCTTACATGCGCGCGATGGCCGATGTCATTGGTCCACACACGGATATTCCAGCTCCGGATGTCTACACCAACGCCAGAATAATGGGCTGGATGATGGACGAATACGAGGCGATTAAGCGCACCAAATCTCCAGCAGTAATTACGGGTAAACCCGTAAGACTGGGCGGCAGCCTTGGTCGTGACGATGCCACCGGACGTGGGGCTTATTTGTGCATTGCAGAGTTGGCCAAGCGACACAAACTGGATCCAAAAAAGACGACTGTCGCGGTGCAGGGTTTCGGCAATGGTGGGTATCACGTCGCCCGCTTATTGCAGGAGGCTGGCTACCGCATTGTTGCGATCAGTGATTCAAAGGGCGGCATTTACTCGCCAGGAAGT
>CAYTNO010000250.1:0-3973 GCA_964439125.1 uncultured Woeseiaceae bacterium
CTGGCTGATCGTTCGCGGCTATACGTCCAGAATCCGCGATCTTTGTTTGCAAGCGGAAAAATTGAGTGAGGCTGACTTCGGAGAACCATTGACCGTCGTGCGCGACGATTCGCTCGGCGAACTTGCCACCGTATTCAACGACATACGCGACAAGTTACGTTCGACCACAATATCGCGCGACTATCTTGATAATGTGTTGTCAGGAATGAGCGAAGCAATCGTTATTACCTCACTCGATGGAACCATAGAGAGAATAAACAGGGCAACCGCCCGGCTGCTCGACTACGAGGAAGAAGAGCTGCAGGGCGCATCCATTGACTTTATCCTCGATAACAACAAGACCAAGACTCTAATCGAAGACGAGCCCTCCGACTTGCCCAAGGAAGCTTTTTTCGAAAACAAATTCGGCGAATCAATTCCGGTTTCTTACACCTGCTCTGTTCTTACCGGCAAAGATGGACAATCAGATCGAATTTACGCCGCACGAAATATAACCGAGAGACGACGGGCCGAGCAGCGCATTCGCTACCTCGCTCGTATCGACGCACTCACTAAAGTTCCAAATCGCATGCAATTCCAACACCTTTTGCAACGCGCCATAGCGAGAGCGAGGCGCGCCGGCAAGCCACTGTGTCTGTTCTATATTGATGTCGACCACTTCAAGGAGATCAACGATACGTTCGGCCACCTGGCCGGCGATGCCACTCTTGAAACCGTTGCAGAAAGACTGACGTTGGCCATGCCCGAAAGTTCTGTAATCGGCCGGCTCGCGGGCGACGAGTTTGCGGTCATTGTGAACGGCCTTGGTTCTGATACGGCGGGAAAGGCCGATACGAAGAAACTTGCCAAGGTGCTACTCAATCGACTCGCGGATCCTTTCTATGTGCAAGGTCACGAAGTGTTCATGACCGCGAGCATGGGTATTGCTTACTATCCTGACGATGCGCCGAATGTAATCGATCTTATTCGCAATGCGGATGCGGCTTTATATAGCTCCAAGAAAGCCGGTGGCAATGTCTTTTCCTACTACAAACCGCAGATGAATGAGGCGGCGGTTGAGAGGCTCATGACCAAGAGCAAACTCAAACGTTCGTTTGAACGCGATGAGCTACTTGTGCACTACCAGCCAAAGTACAACCTCAAAACCGGTGAAATATTCGGTGCTGAAGCGCTTGTTCGTTGGGAACTCCCGGATCGTGGCCTGATTCTGCCAGCTGATTTCATTCCAATTGCAGAAGATTCCAATCTGATCATCGAAATCGGCGAGTGGGTACTCGACAAAGTTTGCGAGGATTTCCGCCTTTGGCAAAGGTCCGTTTCATCACCGGGACGCGTATCGGTCAATCTTTCGCTGAAGCAGCTGAGGCAACCCAACTTCACAAACCGTATCAGTTCTATCATGCGCGGCCACGAGGTTTCGCCGACATCTCTCGAGCTTGAAATTACCGAGACGACGTTGATGGAAAACCCGGATCGCACCATCAAACTGCTCGACCAGCTGTACTCATTGGGGTTGCACCTGGCTATCGACGATTTTGGTACAGGATATTCTTCGCTGAGCTCGCTGCAGCAGTTTCCGATCAGCACGTTGAAAATCGATAAGTCCTTTGTCCGTGACGTCGCCATCAATCCGGACGATGCGACGCTTGTTAGCACGATCATTCAGATGGGTCAGAACTTGAATTTGGATGTCGTCGCAGAAGGTGTTGAGACTGAAGACCAACTTAATTTCCTGCAAAGCCTTCACTGTACTCAAGTACAGGGTCTACTGTTTGGTAATCCGATGAGCTCGGAAAACTATCTCGAGCTGCTTATTTCCCAGGCAGAAGGGACAGATACGCACAGGGCATTGTTCGCCTGACAGCTTCACTGCAGCCGGGCAACATGATTAAATAGCCGCATGTCACCTAACCTGGAATTCCGGAAACTCGTTTTCGGCCAGCACAATCAGAAGTTGAACTCATGAACAAGTTTTTTCGACCCGCGCTAGGCGCAACCCTCATTCTCGCGTCCTTTACGGTATTTGCCTGTGATTATCCGCAGCGGCCATTTATTCCGGATGGGGCAACAGCCTCAAAAGAAGAGTTGCTAGCCGCCAAAGATGGCGTTCAGACGTTTCTTGCATCAGTAGATGAGTATCTGCAATGCGTCGACCTAGAGGAACAAGCGGCATTAGCATCAATGGACGAACCGACGCCGGAGGAGCAGGCGGACCGGGATAAGTCGCTGAATAGAAAGTTCGATGCGGCCAACGAGGAAAAGGCGATGGTTGGTGAGCAATTCAACCAACAGGTTCGCGCTTACAACGGCAAGAGAAAAGAATCGCAGTAAAAGCGGCGAAAACCCCAGCTTTCTGATTGATCGCAGACCGGTCTGGGGCTTACTAAAGCTTGTTAATCTCGTGCCGCAAGTCGTACTTGTTTTCCGTAACTATGCGCTCGAGAACTCGAATTCGTTCTTCGAGCTTGTCGATCTGCGCCAACGCTTCTTCGAGCTCCGGGCTATCGTCTTTTTTCGCAGTGCGCGCTGCGATGATTTTCTGCAAAGTCTGTGCTCCCATAACGATGGCGACAATAGTAATAATGAAGACGAAAGTGCCATTCATCGGTGGCTCCTTTGGATTGAGTTATTCATTTCTCAGAGATTCCTGAATTCCCGGTCGAGATTGTAACGGGAAGACGTCACATATTTCTCCAAATGTGCCATGCGCCTGTCGAGTGTTTGGCAACGACGCTGAACATCGCTCACTGTGGGTGAAGGTGCCGGTGGTGCAGAACGGGTTCTGCGCCGGCGCTTCCGATCAGCGCGTTTCGCTGGCCGACTTGAATCCGCCGGAACGAGAAATACTATCGCCAGGTAGGTAATGACAGCCATCGGCATAGCCATGACAAAAGCGATAACCGCAAGTAGGCGAGTGACGCGCAAGTTGAACCCGAAGTAGTCTGCAAACCCCGCACAAACGCCGCCAAGCAATGCTCTGTCGGTGCGCCGACAAAAACGTCTCTCGTACATTCTTTCGTACATCGGTGCTTCAACAGTCATGGGCGACTCCAGTAATCACGGCGGGTGCGGCGCCAGAATTCAAATTCGGAATTATTGCCGGAGTAGATCAGCGGTTTGTCCCGAATGATGAGCGTCGCGGCAATGTATATTGCAACGGTCATCCAAAAGAACAGTACGAGACAAATAACTGCGATTACCCGAATAGTCCCCAGTCGAAAATTGAATCGATCTGCAAGACCCGCGCAAACGCCGAAAATCCATCCGCTTTCACTATCTCGGTAAAGACCGCGCAGCGGCCCGTAGTCGATATTCCAGGTACGTTGAGTCATTTATCCTTCCGCAGCGTTACTGTTTTCATTAGCCACCCTTTGCTTCAGGGCATCCAACTCTTCCTTGACAGCGTCTTCAGCCTCAAGACCCGCAAACTGATGATTGAGGTCCTTTGGCAAGCCAAGATCGTACGCTTCGACCCGGCCTTCCACGTCGTCAATACGGCGCGTGTACTGTTCGAACCGAACCATTGCGTCATCAATCTGGTAGTCATAAATTTTCTTTCTTGCTGCCAGACGGCTGTTTGCTGTCTTGTGCCGTGCGAGCAACGATTTCTGACGAGTCTTTGCATCCTCCAGCTTCCCTTCCAGCCGCGCTATATCTTCATTCAGTTTACCCAGACCCTCGTCGACGGCCAGGTAGTCCTGTTTCAGCACATCGGTGGCAGATGCTACCCGAGACTTCTCGATTAAAGCCGCCTTGGCCAGGTCTTCACGACCTTTTCGTATGGCCAACTCGGCCTTTTCATCCCAATCGCACAACTCGCGGTCAAGTGACTCGAGTTTGCGATTCAGATCTTTCTTGTCCGCAATAGACCGAGCTGCTGCGGAACGAACTTCAACCAGCGTGTCTTCCATTTCCTGGATCATCAATCGCACGATCTTCTCGGGATCTTCCGCTTTGTCGAGAATTGCATTGA
>CAYTNO010000251.1:0-3953 GCA_964439125.1 uncultured Woeseiaceae bacterium
TGTGCCGTTAAAGACCGTCGCTCTCGAACCGGAGCAACAGGTGGGGTCAGCCGTGACAGCAACAGGCTTACCGCGTGAGCGGACATGCTCAAATGCTGCCAACAGTGCACGACCCCGAGGTAAATAGTTAGGGTCGAAAGGTATCCAGGTCAGTATCGAACACTGCAGGAGGCGCCAATTTGGTTTTCCTGCCGAGTGCGTCAGAATTCCAGCTGTTGAGACTCGCCCAACACGCTCTCGACGCGCTCGGAAATAATTTTTAAACGGCCACTAAGATCTCCATCAAGCAACCGGTCACGAGCTTGTGCATGAATAAGATCATTGGCCATGTTTAGTGCGGCCATGACGGCGATACGATCGAGCCCGACAACTCGGCCACTATCTCGAATTTCGCGCATTTTTGAATTCAGTATCTCAGCGGAGTCGAGCAGGTCAGTGCGTTCATTTGCCGGACATGCGATCTGATATTCTTTATCAAGAATTCTTACGCTGACCTGGGCGTTGAGGTCTTTCATATTCAGGATCCTTGCTCCATAGCTTTGAGCCTGCCGATCATCGCCTCGACACGTGCCCGCACCTGTTCGTTCTTCTGCAGCAGGTTGGCGCGCTCAGACGTCAGTACGTCCTGGCGCTGTTTCAGAGACTTGTTTTCGTCCTGCAGTTGATCGCACACACCGACAAGCGCATCCACGCGTTTTTCGAGTCGCTTCAATTCGTGCTCAAACGTTACATTGATATCGTCAGCCATAGGCTCAATATAGACAGGCGATCACGCAGAATCAATCGCCATCTTTACAGGAGGCCGACGGCATGGCCTGATTGCGCGTTACGTGGGATCATTACGCTCTTTTTACACTGTTTGGATCGATCCATTATGAGCCTCGGAATTGACCACGATGTGCTGGATGACGCGCTCAAGCGCTGTGGCGCCACCTGGGATGCGGCCCAGACGCACGGGCTGTTGTCGGGGCGGCTTTCTATTGCCGGCGCGGATGCAGGATTTGACTGGTTATCCCAGGTGCTGGAGGGCACAGATGACGCTGATGCGCTGCGTGCCGAGTGCGAATCGATGTTGAGCACCCTCTTCGAGTCTACGTATCGTCAACTTTCGGAGCGGCAGTCCGAGTTTGAGCCGCTGCTGCCCGACGATCAGGAAAATACAACTGTGCGTACAGATGCGCTGGCGCGCTGGTGCGAAGGATTTTTGCACGGGCTTGTGTCGAGCAAGCACGGCGACGTCCTGAAGGAACGGCTCGCGGCCGAACCACTTGCCGACATCATTAAGGATCTGCTGCAGCTAACGCGCGCGGTCGTTGAGGATGACGGTGACGACGAATCGGATGAAGAGGCTTACGCAGAACTGGTGGAGTACGTGCGCGTTGCCACACAATTGACGTATGAAGAGCTTGCCGATTTGCGGCGAGCCGCCGGCGATGACACCGAAGAGCCTGAAACGGAGGTTTTACATTGAATAACAAGGAGTTTACTCGACGCCGCAAGCAGCTGATGCAGATGGTTGGAGAGGGCGGCATCGCGATCTTGCCGGCGGCGCCGGTTCGCAGCCGGAGTCGTGATGTTGAATACCGGTTTCGGCAGGACAGCGACTTCTATTACCTGACCGGATTCGCAGAACCGGATGCCGTGGCCGTATTAGCGCCTGGGCGTGATAGTGGCGAGTACTTGTTGTTCTGCCGCGATCGCGACGAGCTGAAGGAGCGCTGGGACGGAAAACGTTGTGGTCCGGCTGGTGCTATTAGCGAACACGGTGCGGACGATGCGTTTCCGATAGACGATATTGACGACATCCTGCCGGGAATCATGGAGTCCTGCAGTCGTGTCTATTACACGATGGGTCAGTACGCAGAGTTCGATACGCGGATGGCCGACTGGGTTAACTCTCTACGCGCACACTTGTCGCAGGGTAAACACACACCGCAGGAATTCGTTGCGCTTGATCATTTGCTGCACGATATGCGTCTATTCAAGAGCCGATCCGAGATCTCGGCGATGCGCAAGGCGGCCAAGATTTCAGCGAAGGCACACACGCGGGCAATGCAAGTCGCGCAGCCCGGGATGTTCGAGTACGAGGTCGAGGCTGAGTTTATCCACGAGTTTCGTCGACACAACGCAGGGAATGCTTACAGCCCGATCGTTGGCACCGGTGCAAACGCCTGTACGCTACATTATGTGGACAACAATGCGCGACTTGAGGACGGTGATCTGCTGCTGATCGATGCTGGCTGCGAGCTTGACTACTACGCGTCGGACATCACACGCACAATTCCGGTTAATGGCCGCTTTAGTCCTGAACAGCGCGCTGTTTACGAAATCGTTCTTGAAGCACAACTCGCTGCGATCGAGATGACACGCAAGGGCAACCATTGGGACGAGCCACACGATGCGGCGGTCAAGGTCGTTACCAAAGGCCTGAAGAAGATCGGGCTGCTCGAAGGCTCATTGCCGAAGCTGATCAAAGACGGTGCGTGCAAGGAATATTTCATCCACCGCACTGGCCATTGGCTTGGCATGGATGTGCATGACGTCGGCGATTACAAGGTTGGCGATGAGTGGCGGTTGCTCGAGGCTGGCATGGTCACAACTGTCGAGCCAGGCATTTATATTCCGGCAAGCCGCAAGATTCCGAAACGCTGGCACAATATCGGTGTGCGTATCGAAGACGACGTTGCGGTTACCAGTAACGGGCCAGATGTCCTCAGCAAATCGCTTGTGAAAGACCCTGACGACATCGAAGCTCTGATGCAGCGCTAATGGGCAACGCGCGCAGCGACAAGCATTACGATATCGTCATCGCTGGCGGCGGAATGATTGGTTCGAGCCTTGCACTGGCGCTCGAGCCGCTGGGTCTGAGTATTGCGATTGTCGAACCGGTTGCTCGAACATCGATGTCGCAACCCAGCTTCGATGATCGATCAACGGCGCTGTCGCGCAGTACGCAGCGCATGTTTGAGGCGATGGGCCTGTGGCGCGAAATCGTCGCCGCCGCGACACCGATTTCGAGCATTCATGTTTCCGATAAAGGGCGTTTTGGTTTCTCTCACATCGAAGCAGAGGAGCAGGGCGTAGAGGCGCTGGGCTACGTCGTAATTAACAGGGTGCTTGGTGGCGTTTTGCAGTCCGCTCTTGAAAATGTTGCGGCGCTGGAAGTTCTCTGTCCCGCCCGAATAGTCGCTGCCAATTCCGGCTCCGACACAGTATCGGTCACCATTGAAGACGGTGATGGCAAGCGTGGCGACATTTCATGCAACCTTCTCATCGCCGCAGATGGCGCGAATTCAACGGTACGCGAGATGCTCGGCATCACGGCAAAGCAGGTCGCCTACGGACAGCGCGCGGTAATTGGTAATTTGCTAACAGAAAAGCCGCTTAATAATTGTGCCTACGAGCGATTCACGACCAATGGACCGCTCGCGTTGCTTCCAGTTGTGGATGAACGCGCGGGATTCGTCTGGACCGTGTCGGAACAAGAGGCCGATCGTGTTCTCGGGCTCGACGATCAGGCGTTCCTGGCGGAGATGCAGCAAGCCTTTGGTTATCGTCTCGGGTCATTTTCCAGGGTAGGCAAGCGAGCGGCATACCCACTTGTGCTGAGCAAGGCATTGCGACTCACTGCGCAACGGGCCGTCCTGGTTGGCAATGCGGCGCATGGTCTTCATCCGGTTGCAGCACAAGGATTTAACCTGGGGTTACGCGACGTCGCGGCGCTATGCGATTGCATTGCAGATACGTTGCGCGAATCAGGCAGCACCGCCGACATCGGCAGTGCTGAATTGCTCGCTCGATATGCGAAGTGGCGTAGCAGCGACCAGAAGAAGCTCGTAGGTTTCACGGACGGTATCGTTCGCCTGTTTAATAGTTCCAGCCCGCCTATGCGCGTCTTACGCGACGTCGGCATGGTCGGATTTGACCTGGTCCCCGGCGTCCGGTCGCTGTTC
>CAYTNO010000252.1:0-3949 GCA_964439125.1 uncultured Woeseiaceae bacterium
GCCGAGACGTCCGCAGGTACGGTATCCGGAGATATTACGCTGTCGGACCTGGCAGGCGCAGTTGAGGCCGGAACGGTCAGTGGCGACGTGATTATCGATAATGGATCCTTCGACCGGGCAGGTGCCGAGTCAGTGAACGGCGATATCAGCTTTGAGGCAGCGCTGCGCAAGGGCGGCAAGCTGGAAGTCGAGACCATCAATGGCGATGTGGACATCGAATTTTCGAACGATGTGTCGGCGCAGTTCGATATCGAAACGTTCAATGGCGACATCAATAATTGCTTCGGACCTGAAGCCGAACGAACCAGCCGCTACGCACCCGGGCTGGAGCTGAGTTTTGAAGTAGATGGCGGTAATGGCCGGGTCGCCGTATCGACACTCAATGGTGACATCAACATCTGTAAGTAAAGTTGCTCTAATTTGATACCCTAGGTGGCCCGGATGTCGGAGCTGAGCGATGGGCCGCCTAGTCAAATTTTTCTTCTACTTTATTGCTGCAATCGTAGCGATTTTCCTTATCGCTGCGATTTCTTTTTTCCTGCTATTTGACGCCAACGATTTTCGTGACGACTTCGCCGCGCAGGTGAAGAAAGCGACCGGGCGCGAGCTCACCATTGAAGGTGATATCGAGCTCAGCCTGTTTCCCTGGTTGGCAATCGACATCGGCGAGACCCGCCTTGGCAATGCCGCTGGATTTAGCGACGAGCCCTTTGTCAGCTTCAATCAGGCTCGCCTGAGCGTGCGCATCATGCCGCTGCTGCTACGTCGCGAAGTTTCTATTGGCACGGCCTTGCTCGATGGCCTGGACCTCAACCTCGAGGTCGCCGGGAATGGCCGCAGCAACTGGCAGGACCTGATCGATGCGAGCGAAGCGAAAGAGTCGGCGCCGCAAGAGGGCGAGCAGGCTGAAGCAGGAGCGTCGGCGCTGGATGTTGTAAGCATCGACATTAGGAATGCGTCCGTCCGCTACACGGACAACCAAATTGGCGAGAGTTACCGCCTGAGCAACCTGAACTTAAGCTCAGGTCGGGTTGCTGAGGGTGAGCCGTTGCCGCTATCGACCGCTTTCGACTTCGAAATGCAGCCGGCCGATATCTCCGGCGGCTTCGAAATGGAGGCCGTGGCATCAGCAGGGCCGACTGCGGGCACGATCGGATTTTCCGATGTCGAGATCTCGGTATTCGGCATCGACATCAGTGCCAATGTCGAGCCGTTCTCCTACATCGAGGATGCAATTCCGACAGCGGTTATCCAGGTTGATGAGTTCTCGCTCAAAGAGCTGATGGCGCAGATGAACATTGAGCCACCTCTGACGGCAGACCCTGATGCGATGGAAAAAGTCCTTATCAATGCCACCGTTCAGTTTCGACCGGAGGCTATCGCGCTCAAAGAACTGGATCTTGTGCTGGATGACACAACATTCGCGGGCGAGCTCGCACTGGCGAGTGACGCCGCCGGAACCATCAGCGTCAATCTGAGCGGCGACTCAATCAACCTGGACCGATACATGGCTCCAGCGGATGAGGCGGGGGTTGCGACGGAAGACGTGGCCCCGGTCGAAGTGCCTGCAGACCTTATTCGTTCGCTCAACTTGCGCGGTAACTTCAAGATCGCCGAGGCAGTGCTGGGCGGTATGCGATTTGAGAATGCAGAGCTCGGGGTCAAGGCCGCAAACGGAAAGCTGCGCATGTACCCCATCAGCGCACAATTCTTCGACGGCACGTATTCGGGCGATGTGAGTGTCGATGCGTCGGGCAAGACGCCGGTGTTGTCGGTTAACGAAAAAGTACGCGACGTCAACGTGGGTGCTCTGGCATTGGCCATGTTTGAGGAAGAGAGCGTGACCGGATCCATCAACGGCAGCTTCGAATTAACCGGGCGCGGAAATGATCTGGGCGCAATTCAGAGCAGCCTGCAGGGGCAGATGTCATTTGAGTTGCTTGATGGTGCGTGGGAGGGCACGGATGTGTGGTACGAGCTGCGACGCGCGCGCGCTTTACTGAAGAAGGAAGAGGTTCCGGAGCCCACGCTTCCGGCGCGCACGCCTTTTAGTTCTGTCACTGCGTCAGGGCCTGTTACGGACGGTGTGTTTCGCAATGACGACCTGCTTGCCGAACTACCATTCATGCAACTCACTGGCAATGGCTCAATGGATCTCCCTGCGGCGACGATTAACTACAATATGACGGCGCGCGTATTTGAGCGACCGGAGTTCGTTGACGGTGCGACCGCGGAAGAGCTCGATGAGTTCACCGAGGCGGTTATTCCGCTGAAGATCACAGGGCCGCTCGCATCACCGTCGATCAAGCCCGACATTCAAAAGATGCTCAAGAAAGAGGCCGAGAAGGAGGTCAAGAAGCTTCTGATGGACAAACTGTTTGGTGCCGAAGAGGAAGAGGAAGTTCCGGCGGAAGGCGCAACGGATCAAGCTCCGGAAGAAGAAAAGGACGACAAGGACAAGCTCAAGGACGCGCTTAAGGGCCTGCTCAATCGCTGAGCGGAATAATGCATAGCTTCTCCGACCGGGTGCTGGCCTGGTACGACCAACACGGGCGCAAGGATTTGCCGTGGCAGCAGTGCGATGCTTATGGTGTCTGGGTGTCCGAAATCATGTTGCAGCAAACCCAGGTGCAGACGGTGATTCCATATTACGAGCGTTTCATGCGGCGCTTTCCGGATGCGGTCACGCTCGCCAATGCACACCTGGATGAGGTGCTCGAACATTGGTCAGGTTTGGGCTACTACGCGCGCGCACGTAACCTCCACAAAGCGGCGCAAGTTATTCGCGATGAATACGACGGTGAGTTTCCCGACAACATCGAGTTGGTCGGGGCCCTGCCCGGCATCGGCAGATCAACCGCAGGCGCGGTACTCTCGCTGGCCTTCGGTCAGCGCCAGGCAATTCTCGATGGCAATGTGAAGCGGGTGTTGGCGCGTCATCGGGCAATCTCTGGCTGGCCCGGTAGTACCGCTGTTTCGAAAAAATTATGGGAAGCGACCGAACAATGTACTCCACAGCAACGCGTCGATGCCTATACACAAGCGATCATGGATATTGGAGCAACAGTCTGCACCCGCAGCCAGCCGTCCTGCGATTCGTGCCCGGTTGCTGCGGACTGCGTTGCTCGGATAAATGCTGAAATAGACAATTACCCGGGCCGCAAACCGAAAAAGGCGAAGCCGCTTCGACAAACGACCATGGTGATGGCGGTCAGCGATCAGGCCGTCTACATGGAGCGGCGTCCGCCCGCCGGTATTTGGGGCGGACTCTGGAGCCTTCCCGAGATGAAAAGCGATGCGGTCGACGGCTGGTGCGAGCGGCTGACCGACGGCAGCCGGGCGGACGTCGAGCCATGGTCGACATTGCGCCACAGCTTCAGTCACTACGACCTCGATATTCACCCGGTTGTAGTGCGTGTTGATGCAGTGTCGCGTAAAGTAGCGGACGGCGATGATTCAACCTGGTACGAACTTGGCCAGTCGCCGCCGGGCGGCATGGCTGCGCCCGTCAAAAAATTGATTAGCGAACTGAAGAAGAACTCCAATGTCACGAATGGTTAACTGTATTTTGCTCGGCGAAGAAGCCGAGGGACTCGACTACGCACCGTACCCGGGCGAGTTGGGGCAGCGTATTTTTGAAAACGTTTCCAAGCAGGCCTGGCAACGTTGGCTCGAACATCAGACGATGTTGATCAACGAATACCGCTTGTCGCCGATCGAGCCGGACGCGCGCAAGTTCCTCGAGACGGAAATGGACAAGTTCTTTTTTTCCGGAGGCTCGGCAGCGCCGCAGGAATACACGCCACCCACCTAAGCGCTTACTGTCGCGGCTAAAGCCGCCCCCACAAATGCTATGAAACCATGTGGGACGCCTGGAAGAAATGTGGGAGCGGCTTCAGGCGCGAACGCAGTACTGCACGCTGAATAATGCATCCGCATCGGTCCAGAC
>CAYTNO010000253.1:0-3940 GCA_964439125.1 uncultured Woeseiaceae bacterium
TTCATCGCGTGTTTGCCGTTTGCGTTGCTCCTGCTCCGTCAAATCGGCGAAGTCCGACTGCAACTCACCCGAACTCGCCAGAGATTGTGCCCCGTCCAGCTTTTGGCGACGTTCCGAAAAACTTTCAATTTTGGACTCGATTTGCTCAGCACGAGTCTGCTCAACATTGCGACTTTGCTGCGCCTCGTTATATCGAGCCGAACAATCGTCCCATTGTTGTTGCCAGTCAGCCAGCGCATCCTCACCCTGCTGCAATGAGCGGGACGACGATTTCTCGCTCTGGCGAGCTTGTTCCAGTCCTGGAACCAGTTCATTAAGCGTCAATTCAAGCTGCGCTATTTCGGTCTGATCCTTGTCTATATGCTGGCGGATCTCGCCAGCCCCACTGATAGCTTGCTCAAGATCCTTTGATTGACGCTCTCGCAGCTCGTGTGCGTGCTCAATTGATTGCTCGAGACGGGCTATCTCGGAACCAACTTTGTAGAATCGCCCCTGAATCTCGTTGAATGCATCGCCGCACTCGCCTTGACGATCCCTGGCTTCCTCAATGTGTGCTTCGAGTTTTCTCTGCTCGGCAATAGCCGCTTCGAGTCGGGTCTTTCGCTCGGCAAGCTGACGATCGGCGTCATTCGCCTGGTCGTCCAGATTTCTTATGCGCAGCGCAAGTAATTCGGCGGCTGTACGACGCTCCTTATCTTTATTCTTACGATAGCGCCCCGCTGTCTTCGCTTGCCGGTCGAGGTGCTTGATCTGTTTCTCAACCTCATCAAGCACATCCATCAGTCGATCGAGGTTTTCCTTGGTTTGCTTGATGCGGCTCGAAGTTTCGCGCCGGCGCTCTTTGTACTTCGAAATACCTGCGGCTTCTTCAAGAAATACGCGCAACTCCTCAGGTTTGGCCTCGATGAGACGCGAAATCATGCCCTGCTCGATGATCGAGTAACTACGCGGTCCGAGGCCAGTTCCCAGGAAAACGCCCGTAATGTCCTTGCGGCGACAGCGCGTATTGTTCAGGTAGTAGTTTGATATGCCATCGCGACTCACCTCACGACGAATCGAAATCTCGGCATACTTGGCGTATTGACCCTCGAGCGTGGTGTCGGTGTTGTCGAATAGTAATTCGACCGACGCAGCGCCAATTGGCTTGCGCGTACTGGATCCGTTGAAAATAACGTCAGTTATGGAGTCGCCGCGAAGACGCGAGGCAGAGCTCTCGCCCATAACCCAACGAACCGCGTCGATGACGTTCGATTTGCCACAGCCGTTAGGTCCAACAACGCCAACCAGGTTACTGGGAAACGTGATAGTTGTTGGATCGACGAAGGACTTAAAGCCGGCGAGCTTGATTTTACTGAGTCGCATTTGCTGGAGTTATGCCAATAGTCCGTCAAATCCGGCTAGTGTAATGTAATTCCCCCAATAAAACGATTGTCTCCGGAAAAAGACAATCGGCTCCGAGCCATGCCCCACGCGGCTTTCAGGCCAGTTCGTCCAGCCGCAGAAATCGGCAGAAAAATAGGCTTCCATGTTGGCACAGGCAATGTATAATCCCGGCCTTTTCTCGATCTGGCAGGAGTTCAAAATGGCCGTAAGAAAGGCTGCTAGCAAGAAGCGGAAGAAGGCGCCCGCCTCTAGAAAGAAACCCGCTGCGAAAAAGGTTAGCAAGAAGAAACCAGTAGCAAAGAAGAAGGCCGCCAAAAAGAAGGCTGTGGCCAAGAAATCTGTGAGCCGCAAGAAGACTGTCAGCAAGAAAAGGCCGGCGACGAAGAAAAAGGTGACTAAGAAGAAAGTCGCCAAGAAGAAGGCTGTCAGCAAGAAAAAGGCTGTCAGCAAGAAAAAGGTCGCTAAGAAGAAAGTGGCCAAGAAGAAAGTGGCCAAGAAAAAGGCTGCTAGCAAGAAGAAGGTTGCTAAGAAGACAGTCGCCAAGAAGAAGGCTGTCAGCAAAAAGAAACCTGCCAGCAGGAAAAAACCTGCTCCAGTCAAGCAAAAGCCCGCTCCATTAAGGAAAGCGACGAAGAAGAAAGCACCCGTTAGACGCGCCAGGGCGCGCGGTGACGTACTTTCCGGGCCGATTCATGGCGTTCAACCGTACAAGCCTCGCCGTGGCGAAGCGTACATGGGCAAGAAGCAGCTCAAACACTTCAATTCGATACTTAGCGCCTGGAAGAATGAGCTGATGTTTGAAGTCGACCGCACTGTGCATCATATGCAGGATGAAGCGGCCAACTTCCCTGATCCCAACGATCGCGCGACACAAGAGTCTGAATTCGGGCTCGAGCTTCGCACCCGGGATCGCGAACGTAAGCTGCTGCGTAAAATAGAATCGGCACTTGCTCGAATCGACGAAGGAAACTACGGCTACTGCGACGAAACTGGTGAGGAAATCGGGCTCAAGCGCCTCGAAGCACGACCCGTTGCTACGCTGTGCCTCGAGGCACAGGAGCGTCGTGAACTAGCAGAGCGCCAGTTCCGAGACCGGGACGATCGCTACCGGTAACCCGGCGTACGTCGGCCGGTTCGCACCCTCGCCAACCGGCCCGTTACACTTCGGCTCATTGCTTGCCGCGGTGGCGAGCTATCTGGAAGCCCGCGCCAGTGATGGCCATTGGCTGTTGCGCATTGAAGACATCGATCCACCCCGCGAGCAGCCGGGAGCCACCGAAAAGATCCTGGCTGCGCTTGAAGCCTATGGCTTTGAATGGGATGGCCCAACCAGTTTTCAAAGCGCGAGTCGCGACGCGCATGAAGCCGCAATCAAACGACTTATCGACGCCAGGCATGCCTACCCCTGTGGTTGCTCAAGGCGCGATCTTGCCGCGGCTGGACAGGAGGGCCCGCTCGGCGTTATTTACCCCGGCACCTGCCGAGACGGCTGCAACTCGGACGAAACCGCCCTCCGAGTAAGAACAAATGATGAAGAAATAGCCTTCATCGATGGGCTGCAGGGGCATCAATCGCAAAGACTCGAATCCGAATCCGGTGATTTCATCATATTGCGACGCGATGGGCTGGTCGCCTACCAACTGGCGGTTGTCGTTGATGATGAAGTGCAAGGCATCACCGACATTGTCCGTGGCATCGACCTGATGGACTCAACCCCACGGCAAATCTGGCTGCAACAATTGCTGGCATTTACGACGCCGAATTACAGCCACATTCCTGTCGCTGTCAACGCGGACGGACAAAAACTGAGCAAAAACACCGGCGCCAGTGGGCTATCGCTGGACAATATTGAAGCTACTCTCGTTGCAGCCCTCCAGGCGCTTGGTCAAAACCCGCCGCCCGATTTGGATCGCGCCGCTGTACCGGAAATATGGCAATGGGCCGGTGCACACTGGGATATCGGCGTACTTAAACTCCAGAAGCAGCTAGCCTAAATCCGGCGACAAGTGTTTTGGCCAGCGCCAAAATGGGCTATCGTAAGCGCCATTCAGCGATCGGCTGCCTCAATAGAGCCACCCGGCACCCACTATCAGAGATACGCATGAGCACAACCCGAATCATTAGAAAGTATCCCAACAGGCGCTTGTACGACACTGAAGAAAGCCGCTACATCACCTTGGCCGATGTCAGGAGCCTCGTACTGGATGGCGTGAATTTCGCCATCATCGACAAGAAAACAAACGAGAACATCACTCGCTGCGTCCTTCTGCAGGTAATCTGCGAGCAAGAACAGAACGGTGAGGCCGTCTTGACCGAGGGTTTTCTGTCTCAGGTCGTTCGCGTTTATGGCAACGCCGACGCCATGCAAATGGCCGACCATCTTGAAGATAGCCTCAACCGATTCTTAGCCCATCAGAACAATTTTTCACGTGATCCAGCGCAGGTTCCCTACAAGCCCGAAACGCCAAAAACTCCTTGACATCAGGGTCTTAGATGCCCTAGCTTGGGGGTTGCAACGGGGATACGCTCCCCCGCCCCCCGTTGCAAAGCCTGAAGG
>CAYTNO010000254.1:0-3933 GCA_964439125.1 uncultured Woeseiaceae bacterium
ACGAGTTTCTGCGTCGTTCGGATGAACCTCCATCAGGTCTTCGCTATACCAAACCATGTTCGGCGTTCGGCGTGTCTGGGCGCCCACATTGTATTGCGACAAGATACGGCCTGTTGTCAGCAGTAGCGGGAATTTGCGGTTGGTACGTTCTTCGGTGGGCACGTAGTCGGTTTCGACGAAAAGACCTTTGCCACGCACGAAGTTGTCAACGTGCATAATCGGTGTGCCCATTGGCGCGTCGTCGTTGCAGGGCCACTGCACGCTGCCAACCTCATCGAGAAACTTGAAGCTCACGTTGCGAAACGTCGGCGTCAGCTCCGCAATCTCGTCCATGATTTCGGCGGCATTGTTGTAATTCATCGGGTAGCCGAGTGCCTGAGCCAGTTCCTGGGTGATGCGCCATTCGGATTTTCCCTGGCGAGGTTTCATTACCGGGCGTACGCGGTTGATACGGCGCTCTGCATTGATGAATGTGCCGTCTTTTTCCAGGAACGATGTGCCCGGAAGGAAAACATGCGCAAACTTCGCGGTCTCGTTGAGAAACAAGTCCTGCACCACGAGGCAATCCATATTCGAGAGTGCTGCCTCAACGTGTTTCGTGTCGGGATCCGACTGAGCGACATCTTCGCCCTGAATGTACATGCCTTTGTAATTACCGGCGCACGCTTCATCGAACATGTTTGGAATACGAAGGCCCGGTTCGGCATCCAGCGTCACGCCCCAGTGGCTCTCGAATGTGCCACGAACCTCGTCGTTCTGGACGGGCCGGTATCCGGGCAGCTCGTGTGGGAACGAACCCATGTCGCAAGAGCCCTGAACGTTGTTCTGGCCGCGCAGCGGATTAATGCCGCAACCGGAAAAGCCAAGGTTGCCTGTCGCCATCGCGAGGTTGGCCATGCCCATGACCATCGTCGACCCCTGGCTGTGTTCAGTAACGCCGAGGCCATAATAAATCGCGCCGCGCTTCGCGTTGCCGTAAAGGCGAGCGGCGCCTCGAATCTCTTCGGCCGGCACTCCGGAAACTTTCTCAACCGCTTCTGGCGAGTTTTCGGGCTTGAGAATCATTTGTTTCCACGACTCGAACGAATCTGTTTCGCAGCGGTTACTTACGTATTCCTCATCGGCCAGGCCTTCGGAAAGGATGACGTGTGCGAGCGCGTTGATAACAGGAACATTGGTGCCGGGCAGCAGGGGCAGATGATGTTCCGCGCGTATGTGTGGGGACTTGACCAGGCCGATGCGACGCGGGTCGACGACGATCAGTTTCGCACCCTGTCGCAACCGGCGCTTCATCTGCGAGGCGAAGACCGGATGGCCTTCAGTCGGGTTGGCGCCAATCACCATGATGACGTCGGCATCCATGACGCTGTCGAATGGTTGCGTGCCGGCCGATGTGCCGAGAGTTTTATTCAGGCCAAAGCCAGTTGGCGAATGACAAACGCGTGCGCAAGTATCAACGTTATTGTTGCCCATTGCCGCGCGCACGAGTTTTTGTACAACGAAGACTTCTTCGTTAGTACAACGCGATGACGTAATGCCGCCGATCGCTTTGCGGCCGTGCTCTTTCTGAATTTCCTTGAAGCGCCGAGCTGTGTAGCTGATGGCCTCGTCCCAGCTAACTTCCCGCCAGGCTTCGTCGGTGCTGTCTCGCAGCATCGGATTCAGGACCCGATCCCGATGTGTCGAATAGCCCCAGGCGAAGCGGCCTTTGACACAGCTATGGCCGTGGTTGGCCTGACCATCGTTGTCGGGCGTCATGCGCACGACTTGATCGCCTTTCATTTCTGCGACAAACGAACAACCTACGCCGCAATAGGCGCAAGTCGTCTTGACGCTGTGATCTGGTTGTCCGTGCTCAACAATGCTCTTGTCCATCAACGTCGCTGTTGGACACGCCTGAACACACGCGCCGCAAGATACGCATTCGGAGTTAAGGAAGTCTTCGCTGATACCGGCCGAAACTTTGGAGTTGAAGCCGCGCCCTTCAATGGTAAGCGCGAACGTGCCCTGGACCTCGTCGCAGGCGCGCACGCATCGTGAACAGACGATGCATTTGCTCGCATCAAACTGGAAATACGGATTACTGCTGTCGATGTCGGCTTCGAGATGATTCTCGCCATCGAATCCATAGCGGACTTCCCGTAAGCCCACCACACCTGCGATGTCCTGTAGCTCGCAATCACCGTTGGCAGAACAGGTCAGGCAATCCAGCGGGTGGTCCGAGATATACAGTTCCATGACGTTGCGCCGCAGCTTGCCGAGCGCCGCGGTTTGCGTGCGAATCTTCATGCCAGCTTCGACCGGCGTCGTGCAGGAAGCCGGGTAGCCTTTGCGGCCCTCGATCTCGACCAGGCACATTCGACAGGAGCCAAACGGCTTCAGGCTATCCGTTGCGCACAGCTTTGGGATATCGACACCGGACTCGCGTGCCGCTCGCAATATGCTCGTACCCGCCTGAACGGTGGCGGGCAGGCCGTCAATCTCGACGTCGACCATACTGGCGTCGTCCGACGCCGGCGTGCCGAGATCCGCTTGCCTGACTTTATTCATGCGTCAGCACTCCCTGCAGATGAAAAATCTCCCGCAAAGTGTTTCAGGACACTTCGGACAGGATAGGGAGTCATACCACCCATCGCGCATAATGAAGCGTCTTCCATCGTGTCGCACAACTCGACGAGCAACTCGAAATTTTCGTCTCTGTTTTCGCCAGCTACGATCTTGTCTATGACTTCTACGCCGCGCGTCGAGCCAATTCGGCAGGGTGTGCATTTGCCGCAGGATTCAATCGCACAAAACTCCATGGCAAAGCGCGCTTGCTGCGCCATGTCTGCTGTGTCGTCGAATACGACGATGCCGCCATGGCCAACCATGGCACCAATTTCTATAAATGCCTCGTAAGTCAGCGGCGTATCGAGTTGTTCCGCTGGCAGGTAAGCGCCCAGGGGTCCTCCAACCTGCACAGCTTTAACGGGGCGCCCGCTGGCGGTGCCGCCACCCCAATCTTCGATGATTTCACGCAACGTTATGCCGAAACCCTTCTCGACCAGTCCACCGCGTTTGATGTTGCCCGCGAGCTGGAACGCCAGTGTTCCTTTTGAGCGATCGATGCCATACGAGGCGTATTTTTCGCTGCCAATATTGACGATGTTTGCCACCGACGCCAGAGTCACAACGTTGTTAACCACCGTCGGTTGGCCGAACAGGCCTTCGAAAGCGGGCAGCGGCGGCTTGAAGCGGACGATGCCGGGCTTGCCTTCGAGGCTCTCAAGCATGGCCGTTTCCTCACCGCAGACATAAGAGCCTGCACCGAGGTGCAACTCGATATCGAAATTGAAACCGCTACCTTGAATGTCGTCGCCCAGCCAGCGGTTGTCACGTGCAACCTCAATAGCGCGGGACAGAATCCGGTGCGTCAGCGGATATTCGGAGCGCAGGTAGATGTAGCCGCGATCTGCGCCGACAGCGAAGCCGGCAATCGCCATGCTCTCGATAAGACCGAGCGGATCGCCTTCCATAAGAATACGATCGGAGAACGTGCCACTGTCGCCCTCGTCTGCGTTGCAGGCGATGTACTTCTGGTCAGACTGAACGTCGGCGACGGTCTGCCACTTAATGCCCGTTGGAAATCCTGCGCCACCTCGGCCACGCAGTCCTGAGTCTTTCACGGCGTCGATGACGGTTTGCGTACCGATGTCGAGAGCCTTTTCGAGCGCTTTGAATCCGTGATGGGCGCGGAAGTCGTCGATCGAAAGTGGATCGATCAGGCCGCAGCGCCAGAACGTCCATCGATCCTGGTTTATGAGGTAGGGAATTTCAACGGTCGGGCCGATTCGTTTCGCGTGTTCGCCGCCGGATAGAAAGCCGGACGCGAATAGTTCTGGAATGTCGACGGCCTCTACATTGCCGTAAGCGATGCGCTTGTCATCGACTGCA
>CAYTNO010000255.1:0-3925 GCA_964439125.1 uncultured Woeseiaceae bacterium
CAGCAGCTGGCCCTTCTTGCGTGCAGGACAAACTCGCTAGTGCAAACGCGACGAAAATACCGAAAGTAATTGCTCGAATCATAGTCTGTTCAGTAGTTAGGAAATTAGGTGTGATAATGCCCGTATCTGTTGTTGATCGTCATTCTGGATTTGCCTAAGAGGCAGAATCTACCGATAGGGACTTCGATCGTGCGGTGTCCCAAATGACCCAGCCGGACATCAACGCGGGCAACAGAGAGACTGCTCCGAAGCCCAACTCGCCAGTGATAAAGACCATGATTGCCGACGCCAGGAACATAATCGCCGAGATTGCTGCACCAGCCAATCTGCTGCGCCGAAAAATAAGAAGCACGCCGCCGCAAAACTGTGCAACTCCGAAAAGCACAAGACTCAACTCGCTCAATCCAACCGCCTGAAAAAATTCAAGCTCCTGAGGCATCCTGATGATCTTTACGAGGCCGGCAGCGGCACCAAGAAAGATCAGGATCGACAGAATTGCGAATTTGAGTTTATTCATCTCTACCAGCGATGCAACTGCGCCGCGGTGCCGGCTGAGAAATCCGCTTCTTCCAATGGTAGTTCAATGTAGCCGTCTGTACCGGTCAACGATGCGAAATCACCCGACGTATTCGTGTGCACGGGCATCGCCAATAGCTGCCCGCCGACGCTCGAAATCAGTCGTACAGGCAGGAAACAGGTGAGCTGCGGCTTGAATGTGAAGGCCTGAGCAAGCGAGGCGAACTCGGGTGGGTGCTCGCGTTGACCCGATGCCGCGTTGAGCGCCGGTATGACGTACTGCCGACAACAGACCAATGTCGAAACCGGGTTCCCAGGTAGGGCAAACACGGCCTGGCCTCTAGAGCCCACTCCAAACCACATTGGCTTGCCCGGGCGCTGGCTGATCTTGTGGAATACTACTTCAACACCGAGTTCGCCGAGTACCTGCGGAATATAGTCGGCCTTGCCCATGGACACGCCGCCGCTCAAAACCAGTACATCTGCATTTTCCAGGTGCCCGCCGATTTTCTCCCTGAGTAAGTCGAGCTCATCGACGAGATGGTCGTGTTCGCAGTCGTTGTAGCCATGTTGCTGCAACATTGCGATTATCGCTGGGCCATTCGACATCCGGATCTGGTGTGGCTCTACCGGCTTTCCCGCCGCTACGAGCTCATTACCAGTGGAGATCACACGAATTCTTGGCGACTTACTTGTGTCGACATCGGTCAGGCCGCAGGAGTTGATTATCGCGACATCCATGGGTGAAATGCGCTTGCCCGGGCTCAGCAGCTCGGCTCCTTTGTTGTGATCTGAGCCGCGTGGATGAATGAACTGGTTCTGTTCTGCTTCGTAGCCCGCTTCGAGCGTCGCGACGTCATTGCTTATCGAAATTCTCTCGACCGGCACGATGCAATCGGCTCCTATGGGCAACGATGCACCTGTCATGATCTCAATGGCCTTTCCGGCCTCGAGTGCAATTTGTTTGTCGCCAGCCGCCTGCATTGCCTGAATCGGAAACTCGCGTGTATTGTTCTCGACATCTGCATGCGAGATGGCGATGCCATCCATCATCACTCGGTCAAAGGGTGGCTGGTCGCGCTCCGCTACGACGCTCTGTCGCAACACTTTGCCAATGGATGCTGCGACGGCGACCGATTGTTTTTCGTAGGCCGGCATAGCGTCCAGGATCGCTTTACGCGCTGCCGCCGTGGTTAGCATAAGCGTGTCAGCTCTTCTCGCGCGCGATTGCGCGGTGGCCGATATCGCGACGGTAGTAGACGTTGTCCCATGAAACCTTATCTACAGCGCCGTACGCTTGCGTCGCCGCTACTCCTACCGTGTCGCCAAGACCGACGACACAGAGCACGCGACCGCCGCTTGTTACGACATCGTCACCGCTGAGCGCTGTGCCAGCATGAAACACTTTTTGAGTTTCGCTGTTAGCTTCGCCAAGGCCGACGATAACATCGCCTTTGGCGTAGGTCTCCGGGTATCCGCCGGCAGCGAGCACGACACCGAGCGACGCACGCGAGTCCCACTCGGCTGGTTGTTCGCCGAGCGAGCCGTCGAGTGTCGCGTCGCAGACTGCGACCAGGTCGGACCGCATGCGCATCATGATCGGTTGGGTCTCCGGATCTCCCATGCGGCAGTTGTATTCGATGACCCTGGGCATGCCGTCAGCCATGATCATCAGGCCGGCGTACAGGAAGCCCGTGTAGTTGTTGCCGTCCTTCTTCATGCCGTCGAGCGTTGGCCGAATCACGAGATCCATGATCTTCTGCTCAATCTCCGGCGTTACCACGGGTGCTGGCGAGTATGCGCCCATGCCACCGGTGTTTGGGCCAACGTCGCCCTCATCACGGGCTTTGTGGTCTTGCGACGTGGCCAGGGGCAGGATGCTATTGCCATCAGTGATCACGATGAAACTTGCTTCTTCACCGGCCAGAAATTCTTCTACAACGATCCGCGCACCCGCATCGCCAAAGCGCCCACCGGAGAGCATGTCAGTTGCCGCTGCTTCAGCTTCTTCCAGGGTCATCGCGACAATCACGCCTTTGCCGGCGGCAAGGCCATCGGCCTTGATCACAATCGGTGCGCCGTGCTGACGGATGTAGGTCAGCGCCGGCTCAAGCTCGCTGAAGCTCTGGTAGTCCGCGGTCGGAATGTTGTGGCGTGCAAGGAAGTCTTTGGTGAAGACTTTCGAACCCTCGAGCTGAGCAGCCGCGGCGCTTGGGCCGAAACAGCGCAGGCCAGCTGCTGTGAAGGTATCAACTATGCCGACGACAAGCGGAGCCTCGGGGCCAACAATCGTTAGCGCAATATTCTCTGCGCTGGCCAGTGCGACGAGGCCATCGATGTCGTCTGAGGAAACAGCAACATTGCGAACGCCGGGTTCGCTCGCCGAGCCCGCGTTGCCGGGTGCGACAAGCACCTCGTCAACATCAGGGGATTGGGCGCACTTCCAGGCCAATGCGTGTTCGCGACCGCCGCTGCCAATGACCAGGATTTTCATGTATTCAAATTACCTCAATGGCGGAAATGTCGCATACCCGTAAACACCATCGCCAGACCATGCTCGTTCGCTGCCTGAATAACTTCGTTGTCACGCATTGAACCACCCGGCTGAATGATCGCTGCAATGCCGGTTTCGGCCGCCGCATCGATGCCGTCGCGAAACGGGAAGAACGCGTCCGACGCCATTACCGAACCATTGACGTCGAGTCCCTCATCGGCTGCTTTGATTGCCGCAATCCTGGTGCTGTAGACGCGGCTCATCTGGCCGGCACCAACACCAATGGTCATGTGATCCTTACAAAATATGATCGCGTTCGACTTGACGTACTTAACTACCGTCCACGCAAACAACATGTCTTCGATCTGCGTCGGCGTAGGCGCCTTCTCAGTAACAACCTTGAGGTCATCGGCGCTAATTCGACCCATGTCGGTGTTTTGTACGAGCAGCCCGCCCGAGACCTTCTTGAAGTCGAAACTGCTGACAGACTCGACCAATTCGCCCGTTCTCAGTACACGGACATTCTTCTTTTCAGCGAGCACGATGGCTGCATCGTCTTCGATGCTTGGCGCCACAATAACTTCGACAAACTGGCGATCAATTATCGCCTTTGCTGTGGCCGCATCCAGCGGGCGGTTGAAAGCAATAATGCCGCCAAAGGCCGAAGTCGGGTCTGTCTGGAAGGCTTTTTCGTAAGCCGCGAGAATATTCTCGGCAACAGCCACGCCGCAGGGGTTGGCGTGCTTCACGATGACGCACGCCGGGTTCGCAAATTGTTTGACGCACTCAAGCGCTGCGTCACTATCTGCAATGTTGTTATACGACAGTGCTTTGCCCTGCAACTGCTCAGCCGTCGCGAGCGAGCCTTTCGGCGCCTGCTGGTCGATGTAAAACGCCGCATCCTGATGCGGGTTT
>CAYTNO010000256.1:0-3906 GCA_964439125.1 uncultured Woeseiaceae bacterium
GTACTGGGACCAGTTCGACGAGAGCCCGGAATTTGTCATCCTTTTCATTCCGGGCGACCAATTCCTGAGCGCGGCACTTAACGAAGAACCGGACCTCATTGAATACGCGCTATCGAAACAGATCATCCTGGCAACGCCGACAAGCCTGGTCGCCCTGCTCAAAGCTGTGGCCTATGGCTGGCGGCAACTGGCGCTTGCTGACAATGCAAAAGAGATTCGGGTATTGGCGGAAGACCTGTACGGACGGCTGGCGACTTTCGTTGGGCATATGAATCGCGTTGGCAGGCAACTTGCCAGCAGTGTTGACCATTACAACAAGGCGGTGGGTTCACTCGAACGCAATGTTCTTCCGGGTGCTCGCAAGTTCGTGGAATTGGGCGTTCATGAGAAGAAAGCTATCGAAAAACTCGAATCGTTGGATCCGGTGCCGCGCACGATGATAGAAAGCAGTTCTGACGAAGACGATGTTGCAGACCTCGCAGATGCAGCGAACGATAAGACCCTCCAGTAACCGCCGTATTCGAAGGACCGCGTTTGGACATTGACCCCAAGACCTATACGTATCCGCAGGACCTGTTGCGGGATCGGATCATATTGATAACCGGCGCTAGCGACGGCATTGGCCGCGCGCTGGCCATCCAAGCGGCCGAACTTGGTGCGAAAGTCATCTTGCACGGACGCAATATCAAGAAACTGGAAAACGTCCACGACCACATCGAGGGTCTTGAGAACGCACCGCAACCCTCTATTGCTGTAATGGATCTCGCGACAGCTACAAGCGAATCATACCGCTCGCTTGCTGACGGCCTCGAGGAGGAATTCGGGCGCCTGGACGGTCTGGTTCATAACGCCGGCATCCTCGGCGATCGCTTCTCGATCGAACAATACGACGCGGTCAAATGGCAGCAAGTGATGCACGTCAACGTGACCGCTGTTTTCGCTCTGACGCAGGTCTGCATACCTTTGCTGCAGAAGTCCGACGATGCCTCGGTCATCTATACAAGCAGTGGCGTTGGGCAGCAGGGCCGTGCGTTCTGGGGCGCCTACTCGGTGTCGAAATTCGCAACTGAAGGCTTGTCACAGGTTCTGGCAGACGAACACCGGCACGGCAGCCTCAGATCTAATTGCGTTAACCCCGGTGCGACACGCACCAAAATGCGGCTTGAGGCCTTTCCGGCCGAAGACCGGGACGCTCTGAAGCGCCCGGAAGAGATATTGTCGGCCTACGTGTATCTTCTGGGCCCGGACAGTACAGGTGTGACCGGGCAGAGCTTCAACGCTCAGTAATGTTTCACATTAACTTATCGTTTTAACTTCTTCTTTTTATAAAGTTTTTTCCTAATCGTCCGTAGCAGGTCGCTAGGCATCTCAAGCCCGCCGGCCGTATACAGCAAGCGCACCTGCGATGGCGTCAGCGCCTCGTACTTGCCGCGTCGTACTTTACGCGGTAACTCTACCGGGCCGTAAGCCGTTCGAATAAGCCGACTTACCTCAAAACCCTGGGATGCCCAAAGCCGCCTTACCTCGCGGTTGCGGCCCTCCTTAAGCGTCACCTCGAACCAACGGTTGCTGCCATCGCCGCCACTAGCTTCTATAGAGTCAAATCTTGCCGGCCCATCCTCCAGCTCAACACCTTCTTTGAGCGCTGCCAGCTGCCGATTGTCAGGGTTACCATGCACTCGCACAGCGTAGCGACGGACTACACCCGCAGATGGGTGCATCAACGCATTTGCCAGCGCCCCATCCGTCGTAAAGAGTAATAGCCCGGTCGTCGTCATATCCAGGCGCCCAACCGCAACCCAGCGTGAGCCCTTAAGGCGGGGCAAAGCCTCAAACACGCATTTTCGCCCTTCAGGGTCGCTGCGAGTCGTAACCTCATCACCGGGCTTGTTGTAAAGGATGTGCCGATTCGGCTGGGCCTTGGCTCGAATATGCAGGCGATTCCCGTCGAGGGCGACGATTTCACCACCTTCCAGGGCGTCTCCGATTTGAGCCTTGCGGCCGTTGATCGAAAGGCGACCTTCCCGGATCCACTGCTCTACCTGGCGGCGCGAGCCGTGGCCAGCCGCTGCGAGTACTTTTTGAACGCGCTGAGACAAGTTTGGTAAGCCTCAGCTCCCGATTTCGGCCGGATCCGGCCACTCCGAGACAACGAGATCATCTGCTACCTCGTCGGAGTCGCTGTTGATCGGTGTGAGCTCTGGAATATCGTCCTCCGGGGCCACACTGGTTTCGGCCGCCGCTGCTTCGGAATCGTCCAAGCTTTCCTCCGCCTCTTCGGCTGGAATCTCCGGGTACAAAACCGGCAGATCTGTACTTTCTGGCGCCGCTGAGCCTGCTTCGTCTTCCACCTCGGGCAGGTTGAGCTGCACGCGCAGGCTTTCCCAGTCTGACAGATCAGCCAGCGGAGGCAGATCGTCGAGCTTTTTCAACCCGAAGTAATCAAGAAAGAACTTCGTAGTGCCGAACATCTCGGGGCGGCCGGGAACATCCCGATGGCCAACGATCCGTACCCACTCTCTCTCGAGCATCGTCCTGACGATATTGGAGCTAACAGAAACGCCCCTGATTTCCTCAATTTCTCCACGAGTGATGGGTTGCCGATAAGCGACAAGTGCAAGCGTTTCAAACATCGCACGCGAGTAACGTGGGGGGCGCTCTTCCCAGAGCTTTTGTAACTGATCCGCCATGCCCGATCTGACCTGAACCCGGAACCCGGACGCAACCTCGGAAATTAGAATTCCGCGACCTTCATACTCCTCGTTCAACGTCGTAATTGCCTGCCGAATCTCTGATTTTTCCGGAGCCGTCCGACCATCGAACAACCTCTGCAGTTGCTCAACGTTTAGCGGACGCCCCGCAGCAAGCAACGCGGCCTCAATAAAGTGTTTGATCTCAGCTGGGTCCATATTTTCTTTTTGTCTCTAAATTAGTTGGAAACTTGTTCTTCTGCGTCGTCATCGCCGACTAAATGGACCGTCGAAGCGGCGCGGATATGCAACGGTGAAAACTCTTCGGCTTGCACGACCTCAATAACGGTCTCCCGAAGCAATTCGAGAATAGCAAGAAAGGTCACCGCGACTCCCATGCGTCCTTCTTCGGGATCGAACAAATCGGCGAACCCGGTAAAGTCACTGGCATTAATGCGCGTGAGAATCTCGGACATTCGTTGACGCACAGACAAAGGCTCGCGCTGCATATGCAAATTGGAATACATCTCCGCTCGCTTGAGTACGTCATGAAACGCGAGCAGCAACTCTTTGAGCGTAATGTCGGGCAGCTGAGTGACGACCTTGCGCTCTGGCGCTTCAGCGTTGACCACAAAAGTATCTCGTTCGAGCCGCGGCAAGTCGCTTATATCCTGAGCAGCCTTTTTGAAACGCTCGTATTCCTGCAGTCGACGAACCAGTTCGGCACGCGGATCGTCCTCGTCTTCTTCTTCCGCCTGGGGCCGCGGCAACAGCATGCGCGACTTAATCTCTGCGAGCATGGCCGCCATCAGCAGATACTCGCCGGCCAGTTCGAGCTGCAACTCTTTCATGACTTCGATGTACTGCACATACTGTTTGGTGATTTCGGCGATCGGGATATCGAGCACGTCGATATTCTGGCGCCTGATCAGGTAAAGAAGCAGATCCAACGGCCCCTCAAACGCCTCCAGAAATACCTGTAGCGCATACGGTGGGATGTAGAGATCCTGCGGAAGCGTGGTTAGCGGCTCGCCATCAACAACGGCGAACGGCATTTCCGACTGGGCCGGACTCTGCTTTTCGTCCTGAGGAGGTTTGGGCGCATCTTCTGGCGTCAGGACTTTGAGATCAGGTTTCATGGAGCTTCCGCGGCAATATCGGGACATTCTAGCGCAATTTGCGCGTGAGGCAGCACTCGTATCATCTGGCTCGAAAA
>CAYTNO010000257.1:0-3892 GCA_964439125.1 uncultured Woeseiaceae bacterium
TGTACAGGCACCGGCGAACACGTCATTCGCGCGGGCGGTGCAATATCCATTGCTTACAAAGTGAAAGCGGGCGCGACGCCAGAAGTAGCCATTGACGAGATGCTCGCCGAAGTGAAACGGCTTGGCGGCGATGCTGGAATTATTGCCATCACGCGAGACGGCAATGTCACGATGACCTACAACTCCGAAGGGATGAAGCGCGCGTCAGTGAGTTCGGACACTCCAATAAGCGTCGCAACATTCGAGTTAGGAACGCATTGACTAACATTGTCACAGAACTTGCCGCCATTGTTGGCGATGATCGTGTAGTAACGGGCAGCACTGTTGGGGAACGCGTGACCAGTTTCTGGAACAGCGCGCCAATGCAAGCAAAGGTGATCGTGTATCCGCAGACGACGGAGGAAGTCTCGGAAGTATTGCGCTGCTGCAATGCGCGCCGCCAAAGCGTTATTACACAAGGTGGTCTTACGAACTGTGTCGCAGCGGCGGAGCCGGCGGAAGACGACGTCGTACTCTCGCTCGACAAGATGAACCGAATTCTTGAAATCGACCCGATCGGCGGCACGGCAGTAGTTGAGGCCGGCGCGATTCTGCAAACAGTGCAGGAAACGGTCGCCGAACAAGGCCTGCTCTTTCCGCTGGATCTTGGCGCACGTGGCAGCTGTACGATTGGTGGCAATGTCGCGACGAACGCCGGCGGCATGAATGTGTTGCGCTACGGCATGATGCGCAATCTGGTTCTAGGCCTTGAGGCCGTGCTTGCAGATGGCACTGTCATCTCGTCGATGAACCGCATGATGAAGAACAATGCCGGCTACGACCTCAAGCATTTGTTCATAGGCACCGAGGGCACTCTCGGTGTTGTAACAAAAGTTGTGTTGCGCCTGTTTCCGCAGCCGACGAGCAGGCGGAGCGCCTTGGTCGCAATGAACGATTTCGACAGCGTTTCGGGCTTCCTGTTGAAACTACAACGTGAACTCGCCGATTCCCTGAGCGCGTTCGAGATCATGTGGGGCGACTACTACGAAGCGGTGACCGGTGAAAATGGCCATCGTGCGCCGCTGTCACGCGACTACGGTTTCTACGTCATCTTTGAGTCGGAAGGGAGCCACCCTGAAGCCGATGCCAGTCGCTTTGAAGAGGTGCTGGAGCAGGCGCTGGCCGACGGACTCATCGTCGATGCTGTAATTCCGAAATCCGAAAGCGAAAGCCGGGCGATCTGGGAAATTCGTGAGAATTTCGAGGACATGCTCGTACCAGAGCCCGTGTACCTTTACGATGTTAGCTTGCCGATTCGCGACATGGCGGCGTATGTTGAAACGGTCAAAGCAAACGTCGCAAAGCGTTGGTCCGGCGGTCAGTGCTGCGCGATCGGTCACGTGGCCGATGGCAACCTGCATTTGTTTGTGCGGCCACTTGAGCAGGGCGATTTCCACCGCGCGAGCGACGAGTGCGTTTACGAGCCACTGGCCGAGGTTGGTGGTTCGGTGTCGGCCGAGCACGGTATCGGTACAGAAAAACTCAGTTGGCTAGCGCACAGCCGATCAGCGGCTGAGATCGATCTCATGCGGTCACTGAAGATGAGCTTTGACGGCAACAATATTCTTAACCCTGGGCGAGTCATTACGCTCTAAAGGACGACGTTTATGGCACTTACAGCGTCAGAAAATACCGGACGGAGCTGGTCGTCCGGCGTCACGTTTATGCTGGCGGCCGTTGGCGCTGCAGTTGGCCTTGGCAATATCTGGAAATTCCCGTACGTCGCCGGGGTAAGCGGCGGCGGAGCGTTTGTGATCATCTACATCGCCTGCGTCATCTTTGTTGCCATTCCGGTTCTCATCGCCGAGTTGCTCATTGGCCGATCCGGTGGTGGCAGTCCCCCGGTTGCGATGCATGCGGCCGCGAAGCGATCTGGTCGAACAGGCTACTGGTCGGTTGTCGGCTGGATGGGCCTCATCGTCGGTTACCTGATCGCGACCTACTACAGCGTCATTGCGGGCTGGACATTGGCCTACATATTCAAGGCGGCGAATGGTTTTGGCGGCGCAACGGTTACTGATGTTGCACTGCAATTCGACGAGCTTCTGGCGAGCCCGGGAACACTGATTATCTGGCACACCGTGTTTATCAGTCTGGCGCTTTTCATCGTTGGTCGAGGGTTGCGTCGCGGTATCGAAGGCGCGGTCAAGATTCTGATGCCGGCCCTATTCGTGATGCTGCTGGTAATGATCGGCTACGCAGCTGTCGCGGGTGACTTCAAAGCGGGCCTCGACTTCATGCTTAGCGTTGATTTCAGCAAGATAACGGGCAGAGTGGTTTTGGCGGCTATTGGGCAGGCGTTCTTTTCGATCAGTGTCGCGATGGGACTGATGATGGTCTACGGTGCGTACGTGCCGAAAAATGTTTCGCTAACACGTTCTGCCATGATCATCGCAGGCACCGATACTCTAATCGCATTGCTTGCCGGCCTGATGATCTTCCCAATTGTGTTCGCTAACGGCCTCGATCCGGCCGAGGGCCCGGGGCTGATATTCAAGACGCTGCCAGCGGCGTTCATCGGCATGCCGGGCGGCAGCGTGTTTGGCGCCTTGTTCTTCGTGTTGTTGGCGTTCGCTGCCATCACATCAATCATCGCAATTCTCGAGCCGATCATTTCTCATGCTGAGGGTCAATGGCACATGCAGCGAAAGACTGCTGTCGTGGTTTTTGGCTCTCTCGCGTGGCTAATCGGTCTCGCGACCATATTTTCGTTCAACATCTGGAAAGATGTTACGCCGCTCGGCATGTTCGACGTCTTCTCAGGTAAGACTGTCTTTGACCTGATCGACTACTTCACTGCGAATGTGTTGATGCCACTTGGCGCGATTCTGATTGCACTGTTTGTCGGCTGGCGCATGAAGCCGGAACTCATTGACAGTGAGCTGAGCTTTAGCAGTACGGTGATGTTCACGGCCTGGCTTTGGGCGTTGCGCGTTGTAGTCCCGGTCGCAATACTCGCTATTCTCATCAGCGGCTTGCGCTAGCAGCGTATCGGCTACAGGAAAATCGTCGCAGGGTGCTCGAGCATCTCCTTGATGCGCTGGATCATCGCGGCGGCATCGTAGCCGTCGACAAAACGATGATCGAACGACGACGACAGATTCATCATCAGTCTGACCGCCACCTGGCCATTCAGAACGACGGGTCGTTCGACGGCGCGATTGACGCCGATAATGCCAACCTCCGGCATGTTTATGACCGGTGTAGAAGCGATACCGCCGAGCTTGCCCAGGCTGGTAATCGTTATCGTTGACCCGCTTAGTTCATCTCTCTTGATGCTGTTGTTGCGTGCTGCTTCGGTAACGCGACGAATTTCAGCAGCGAGGTCGTCAATCGAATATGAGTTGGCGTTACGAACAACCGGCACCTTCAGGCCGTCGCTGGTTTGCGTGGCAACACCCAGGTGCACGGCACCGTGCTGCAGAATGACGTTTCTGTCTTTGTCGTAAGTTGCGTTGCACTGAGGGAACTCTCTGAGTGCACGCATCAAAGCGAGCCCGAGGAGCGGCAATATCGTGAGCCGTTCTGATTTGTCGACTTTCTTGCTGTTCAGGTGTTTGCGCAATTCTTCCAGTTCAGTGATGTCCATTTCCTCGACATAGGTGAAGTGGGGAATTTCGCGACTTGCTGTCGCCATGCGATCGGCGATGATGCGCCGCAGGCCGATGACCTTTATTTCTTTGGTCTCGGTTGTAGCGAGGGGAGCGGCTTGTGGGAGCGGGCTCCCCTCAGGGGGGATCAAGACATGCCCGCGATCGCGCCCATGGGGCGCTCCTACAACTGCGTCGAAGTCCAGCCGCGTGATACGGCCGCCAGGGCCTGAGCCCGTAATGAGCGCCAGATCAATTCCTGC
>CAYTNO010000258.1:0-3861 GCA_964439125.1 uncultured Woeseiaceae bacterium
CAGGCTGATGCCGCCTTCATCACGGCATCGGCCAGGTCCCCGTACCAACCGGCTTTTTCTTTGTATGGGTTTGGTGCTTCAAAACGAGAAGAAAACTGTCATCCAAAGTGCAAAGTTTGTGTGTAAGTATGTGTGTAACTGCCAACACAACTGTGCCCTAAATGGCTAAGATAAAGGCCTGCAGGCAAAAATTAGATTCTCGCCACCTCCACCACACCAAAAAGGCCGCCATCAGGCGGCCTTTTTCATTGGGCTGGCATAGGTTTATTTCTCGGCCAGGCGCTTCACGACTAACGGCTCAAGGCGGGTCAGACCGCCTTCCCTGCCGTATTGAAGAGCCTCCTCATCGCTGGCTCCGTTCAAGCTATGGCGCAATGCCAGCATCGCCCCTACCCGGTTGCTGCTCGCACAATGCACTAGCACCGGCGCATTGTAGGTCTGGATGAGCTCGTCCAACTCCCTGGCTCTGTCGAAAGTAAGTTCATCCTCGCTGGTGATGGGGAATGCGATGTACTCCAGACCCAGGCCCTCAACGACTCCCTTTTCGTCATCTATGCCGCGATCTTCATCCGGACCGCGCATGTCAACGATCGCGACATAACCAGAGTCAGCGAAAACCTTCAGCGCAGCCACGTCCGGTTGTCCCGCAGCCGTAATGCCATCAACCGGCTGAACATGGCCACTCTCATTAACGCTTGCGATTTCAACGTACGTGAGCGGCTGAGAACCTGGCTCTTCGTCAGCGGCGCAAGCTGCAACGAAACCGAGCAGCAGCGACAAGGGTAAGAGCAATATTCTCTTCATATTAATGCCGTGGTTATCAGTCTTTTAGCGTGACCGAGCTTTTGAGTTCGATGCCGCGTTCGGTGAGATCCACATCCACACTCATACGATCATACAGCTCCGAAATCACGTCCATAATATCGCTAACGGCTGCCTGTATTTCAGGAGGCGGCGCTTTGCCGTCGTCATCCTGCTTAGTCATCTCCATAGCGTCACCAATAAATGAGTAATAACGCGCCGCGTCCATGCTGAAACTCATAAATGGACCAGGTTCCTTCGCCTCTACCGCGAGCATGTTCTGCAGATCTTCCTCGGCGTTTTCGCCCAGACCGATTGCCAGGGCATCTTCAGTCATTGCCGCATACGGGCTAAACCCCATGGATTGGATTTGAGCATTGTCGAGCGCCACGGGTTTGCCGTCAGCTTGCAGGTTCAATTCGGCCACCTCCGGGCTAAACAGGGCACCCATCGATACCAGTGCTTGTGCATTGTCCATTACCAGCATAAACCGGCCATCAACAGACGTCGGTGGCGTTTGTTTTGAAATGTCCAGGCCTTCAATGTCGTCGATGACAGCGAGGAAACCTTTGAAGTCGTAAACCATTGGAGGAACAGGCTGGTTTAGTGCTTCACGGCCATTGGCAACGCTGGCCTGCAAGTCAGCGAACAACTCACATTCGTACGGCTCCGCTTCCAGCACATCGAGTCTGGCTTCGAAAAAGTCACGCGCGGCTTTTAGGTCGAGACTGAAACCGAACGACAGCAACCCACCAGTATCGCCGCCGAGCCCGGGCACAACGGCTGGCAGCTGTGACAGCCCAGCCGCGATATCGGAACGCAGTTCGACAACGGCCGAAGACTCAAAACGACTGAGATCAACCGTCGTATAGCCCATGACCATTCGCGGCGCTATTCCCGCGGTCGCCTGAATCTCAGCACGACAAACGTCAGACAATTCGGCTGCATCGTGATCCATCATGGCCAGAAGATCCGCATCAGATCCGGACGCTACGCCTGTGAATCGCGTGGCGATCCTCTCAAAATCGAAGAAACCAATGTAATGATTGGTATATCCGTACGCTGTTGCAATTTCTCGCAAGGCGTCGGAATCAGTCATGCTGTCGGCTGGTAACGTCAAGCCAAGCGCGAGACTTGTTTTGGCGTCATCGGAATCGGCGGGCAGTAACGTAGTGACAGCCTGGTTATCCAGCACCGCAATGATAAAGCGAATCTTGTCTGCGTCGAAGTAACGGTAGGAATATTCGCCGATTTCTGCGGCCGGCAGTTTCTGCCCCGCCTTATCTTCTATTCGGGAGAGCGCTGCTTCAAACAAAGCTCCATCCGACAACTCCCATCGAATTACTGGCAGTAGACCGTTTCCATAGAATGCGCCAGTTGATTCCCGACTGAAGCCCGCACCGCGCAGACCTTCTATCGACAATAGAGACGTCATCTCTTCTACAACAGCCGAGAGCTTTTGCACCTCGTCGCTGTTGCGCTCCTCCTCGGACATTTCCTTCTGTTTCTCAGATATCGCCGCCTTCAGAATTACCCGATAGGACTCCATCATCTGGTCTACGTGTGGTTCGATCTTGTCGAGGACATCGTCTGGCAGTGGTTCGATGGCCGCGAAAATGTACGGTGTATCTGCCGCCACGTAGCGCAGAATTGTATCGTCCGAGCTAAAAATAGTGGTGTCGCCCGTATCGTCCGACTTGCTGCAGGCAGCAAATAAAAACGCACTTATGAAGGCGGTGAGAAAGACCTTTTTATCAATCGACTTGAGCATGAGAACAGCTTCCTAAACAGTAATTGGCCACAAGATTCCAACATGGAACCCTGGTTTCCGAGGCAAGGCGAGTAAAGTAGCGAATGCTGACGGTCTGATTATTGTTCATCGATTGGATCGATTGCCGTCGTGCTCGCAGTATACAAAACAATTACCGCGAATTGCGAACCGCATTCACCCGATTATTGAACATATTCGTTAGCGATAGTTCAGATTTGTGACGCGGGCCCGCTTTACACCTTCGTCTCTGCCCACCTACACTTCGGGCATGGACTGGCAAATCTGTGATGTTGAGGCTTCCAATCTCGAAGCCGTACTAACCCTGAATCAGACCGAAGTGCCCCATGTTGGCAGTGTTGATTTAGACAAAATGAAGTGGTTCGCGGCGAATGCGGCCTATTTCCGAACAGTGGTTGTCGATAAACAGCTAGCGGCCTACCTGATAGGAATGCGACCCGGAACCAGTTACGAAAGTCTCAACTACCGCTGGTTTTGTGATCGTTACGACGATTTTGCGTACGTCGATCGTATAGCAGTCGCGAAATTCGCCCGCCGTTACGGCCTGGCTTCCAAGCTGTATGACGATTTCGCCAGGTCTGTTCCGAAACCCGTAGACATCATGACTTGCGAAGTTAACCTCAAGCCGCCCAACGAAACCTCCATGCGTTTCCACGAGAAACTGGGGTTCCAACAAGTCGGATCGCTCGCCTATGATGATGGTGAAAAAGAGGTAGCGATGCTACTCAAGAACCTTAATGTGCAAGCTCGTCATAAAGCGTAGGATCGAATTTCTCACCAGCCTCGATACGAACCGGTAAGCGGTTGCGCGGCGACGCGACCGGGCAGGTTGCAAACGAATTGAATGCACAAGGCGGGCTATAGGCCTTGTTGAAATCGAGAACGGTTTTTCCATTCTCGTCTGGCTGGCTGGAGTAGAGAAAACGTCCGGCCGGATACGTCGCTCGGCCACTGGTCTTGTCACCAAAAACGAAGAACAGCAAATCGCCTGATTCGTAGGCCTCCAACTCGTAGCTCTCGCCGTCGATTTCGAACGCGATTGTTCCGGGAGATTCGGGCCGATACCCCAGGCCTTCGATGACGGTGTCAACGTTCATGATTTTTGGCTCATCAAATGCGCGCAATGTTCCGCTGACCCGCAAATCGGGGTCAATCGGAAAGTACTCCAGTGCCTGAAAGGTTTCGAGTGCAGGGCTTTCGTAGTCTCGCAAGCGAACTGCGTATTTGCCATCACGCTCGATAGCCATCCATGCCAACGAACCGTGAGTCAG
>CAYTNO010000259.1:0-3846 GCA_964439125.1 uncultured Woeseiaceae bacterium
TACGACAGCTTGCCGCTTGAGACGCCAATGACAAAAAAGTCTGCAGCCAATATTTTGAGCAAACCACGATGGACGAAGATCACGCTCGCGGTAATTGCCGTCGTGTTAGTGGTGTTCAGCATCCTGGGAATTTACTGGTCACGAACACCGGACATATTTTGGGTCAACCGCTCCATCGATGGCGATCGCGTTATCGTCGGATATTCGACAGCAGACACCCTCGTTCGCGTTGCCGACTCATTGCTCGAAAAGCCAGGCGGTTATCTGAGCAATGACAAAATGCCGCCCAGCGTCTTCCTGGACAACATTCCCAATTGGGAATTTGGCGTATTGCAACAGGTGCGTGATTTGGCGCGCGTGATTCGCAACGATTACAGCCGCAGCCAGTCGCAGTCCAAAGAAGACCCGGATGTCTCCATCGCGGAACCGCTGTTTTTCTTCGATAACGACTCGTGGTTATTGCCACGAACCGAGTCCGAATACCGAGATGCAATAACGGCAATCGAAAAATACCGTGATCGACTCATCGGTGTAGAACGGCCTGAAGCACAGTTCTTTGCCCGTGCGGATAACCTGCGCGAGTGGCTCTCACAAGTTGAGAAGCGCCTGGGCAGTATGACCCGCCGCCTGGGTGACAGCGTAGCGACGACACGCATTAATGAGGGTTTGGCCGGCGACGCGTCAGCACAGGCAGCAGCCGTGCAGCCGGACACGATCGACGTAAGAACGTCCTGGTTTGAAGTCGACGATGTCTTTTACGAAGCGCGAGGTACTGCGTGGGCACTGCTGCACTTCTTCCGCGCGGTTGAACTGGATTTCGATAACGTATTGGCCGACAAGAATGCTGTTGCCAGTGTTCGTCAGATCATTCGCGAATTGGAAGCAAGCCTTGACCCAATGCACTCGCCGGTCATTCTCAACGGCAGCGGTTACGGTTTCTTTGCCAACCATTCGCTCGTTATGGCTAACTACCTGGCGCGCGCCAATGCCGGCGTAATAAACCTGCGGGATCTCCTCGATCAGGGTTAGAAACGCAGGTTCGTCCTAGTAGATTCCGAGCCAGGATGGAATTTGTCGCCAGGAGTCGCTCAGCGCCTTGTCGAGGCGTTTGTAGTCGGGTTCGAATCGCCCCACACGTTGCCAAAAACGCCGTGAGTGGTTCATATGTTGCGCGTGGCACAGCTCGTGAATCATCAGGTAATGCAGAAGTTCCGGCTCAAGAAACAGCAGGCAATAATTAATACTGATAGTCCCGCGTGACGAATGGCTGCCCCAGCACGTTCGCTGGCCGCGCACGTGCATCTTCTTGTAGGGGCTTTCAGTTCTGACAGAGAGCGCCTTCAGCCGCGGCCCGATTTGCGACTTGGCAGTTGATGCCAGCCAGCGCTTGAGTGCCTCGACACAGAGCTTGTCGTCGCCCGTTCGACCGCTCAGAACCACGACGTTGTTGTGGCACCGAAAGCGAATGCTCTTCTTCCCGGTTTGGCGCTCGTAACGAATCCGGAATTTCTGGCCAATCGCTTTCAGGTCGATGAGGTGCGGCAGAACAAACGGTTCTGGTGGATGCAGTTTCGCGAAGGCCTCTCGCGACTTGTGAATCCAGTCACGATGCTCGCTGATAAATGCCTGGACCACTTCCGGGCGGGTTCGCCGTGGTACCACGACCTCCACCCGCCCGCGTGGGAACACCTTGATTGACAGGCGCTTTGCGCGCGCACTCTCACGCACAGCGAGACCCGGTGCCTCGCCGGGTTCCTCGGAATCTGAAAATAAGCCTAGTTGTTTCGCCGTGCTCTGCACGGCGACTATTCTACGGACGTTTGCCGCTGAAGCGAACGGCATCGTCCATGGACATTTCACCTTCCACGCCGCCGACTTCGGCTGATTCGCTGATAAAGAGCTTCACTTCGCGTTCCAGGCGAATAACCCCGCCGACCCTTGATCCTGGCCCAATTACGATCTCGGGCTGCCGGGATTTGCTATTGCCGAAGCTCCAGCCGCCCGGTTTCTCGACGTTGATGTCACCCCTGATAACGGAGGCATCACTTAAGTCGATATTGCCGTTGACCGTGGTCAAGTCACCGCCGATTTCGCTACCTGTAAGGGAGAAATCCCCGTTAACGTTCTCGACATTGCCGGAAACAGAGCTGCCGGTATCCAGCGAAATGCGCCCGTTAACCGTTTCGACCACACCAGCAACCGTCGTATTGGCACCAATCCCGATCGCTCCATTCACGGTTGACAAGCTACCCGCTTTTACGCCCGAGGAGATCGTCAGACTGCCATTGACTGTCTCAACCGCCTCGATTTGCGCGTTTTCGCCCACTCTAATCGCACCATTAACGGTTCCCAGCCCGCCGGTCACGATCGCGCCGTCGCCCACCGAAATACTGCCGTTTACGGAGGACTCGCCGGCCGATTCGCCTCCAGCTGGGACTTTGACGCTCTTATTGACGCTCGCGCCGTAGACAGGAACGACCATCAGCATGATCAGAAAGGTAATCGTGATCAGGCTCTTAATTAGTACTCTGCTCATCTTCGCTTCCCAAGGAATTTGTGTACTCTTTAGATACCGCAAAACCGGAAACGGTTGCAACTGAGTCATAAAAAATGCCCTACCCCCTGATTGATATCGGCGCCAACCTGGCCCACGACAGTTTCGACGAAGATCGGGACGAAATAATGCAGCGCGCAATAGATGCCGGAGTTACGCGGATAATCGTTACTGGCGCCAGTGACGAGGGCAATGTCGCGGCCGCAGCGCTTGCTGAAGCGAACCCGGGACGCCTTTACGCCACTGCAGGTGTGCATCCTCATCACGCATCCGATTACGTTGCCTCAAGTGAGGAATTGATTCGTTCCCTGGCGGCGAAGGGTGCGATTGTTGCAGTTGGCGAATGTGGCCTCGACTATTTTCGGAACTTCTCTCCGCGAGACGCGCAACTCAAGGCGTTTCAGTCACAGCTGGACATTGCGGCCGATACAGGCTTGCCCGTTTTCCTTCACCAACGTGACGCTCACGATGATTTCGTGGAGCTACTCGAACCTATGCTGCCGAAAATTTCACGAGCCGTAGCACATTGCTTCACCGGTGAGCACGAATCACTGCGCGAGTACCTCTCAATGGGTCTCTGGATCGGAATTACGGGCTGGATTTGCGACGAGCGACGCGGAGCACATCTTCACGACATCGCTTCGATAATTCCGGATGACAAGCTTCTCATCGAAACAGATGCTCCCTACCTCATGCCGCGAACGATCCGCCCGAAGCCGAAATCAAGGCGCAATGAGCCATCGCATCTGACTGAGGTTCTGCGAGTTGTCGCTGAAGCGCGTGGACAAAGCGAAGAGCACGTCGCAAGAGTTACGACAGAAAACGCAATTCGGTTTTTCGGTCTGGCTTGACGCTAGCGAGCTTTGCGGTTCTTAATCTCGTCGACTTGCGAACCCAATGCCGCTTTTCGAATCAGATCCCAATGCGGTTTGAAGGCTTCGATCTTCACTTTTGCGGCAGCCTTGTCGCTTTCGCCAAACTCGCCCAGCAACGCATCCAGATCGGCCACCAGGTCTGGCACACCCTTTGTGAATGCCGCACTGTCCGGGAACAAGATGCGACCGGCAACGGGTACCTGGCGGACGATATGCCGCACTGCCGCGATTCGGTCGTATAGCGCCGCCTGCGGGTTCGGGAACGTATAACGCCGTCCTTCGCCGATTACCGTCCAGTCCTGCATCTTGTCGCTGCCAAAGACGGCGCCCGACGCATCCTTGATGTCGAGGACCAGCAATCCCTGTGACGTAAGCAAGAGGTGGTCGATCTGAATTTCACCCTCATCCCCATTCGGG
>CAYTNO010000260.1:0-3845 GCA_964439125.1 uncultured Woeseiaceae bacterium
GCCTGTGCATGGATCGCGCCACTTCCAGATGTTCTTCGCCGAACAGCGCTCGGCGTTTCTCAAGGGCACTTTGCAGCAACGACACGGCCTGTTCGTAAAGACCGAGACTGGTGTACACAGAGCCCATCGTTTCCATGAGCGCCGCCTGGATTGCAGGTTGAGTTGAGAGTTCTTGCTCGATGCGATTGGCGCCCTTGTCCATAATCTCACGGGCCGTAATCGTGTTGCCGCGAGCTTCACTCGGGTCGGATACGCTGAACAGGTCAACCATAAAGTCAGTGGTTTGCTTCGCGGTTTCCGCCTCGACCTCGGCACGAGATCGCGCTTGATTCGCAAGGTCGCGTTGTTCAGTGGCGAGATAGGCGGAGAAAGCGGCAACGATGCCAAGGATCGCAACTATCGCGACGACACCTCTTTTCAGTCGGTGAAACCGTTTCGCTTTGGCAAAGGAGGCACTGATAAAGCCGGTTTCGGCGTCGGTGAGTCGCAGGTCGTGTTCGAGCAGCGACTCCGCTTCAACCAGTGGCTTGCCGGAAGGCAACAGCAGGTCCGACGGCCGATTGTCGGCTATCCAGCGCTCGGCCGCGGCCGCAATGCGACTGCGGATCCTCAGATTCTCACGGTTTAGCGCGACCCACTCTTTCACCCTGGGCCAGTGCCAGAGCAGCGCTTCGTGAGCAACAGTAACAACGGCGCTGCCGTCGTCCGCCAGCTCGGTGACGAACAAACGATTCTCAACAAACGTCTCAATGAACTCGCGGCTCCTGCCGGTCGCTACGTCGGCCAAGGGTGCACGCTTTCGTCCGATCTGTTCGAAACCGTCGCGTTCAATGCTGACCAGGGCATTCAATACCTTTGGCAACTCCGCCTCAACGTCATCGGGCAAGTCCTTGAACACGGCTTCCGCACGTTTCGCGAGCGAGCCCTCGACGCCGCCCAGGTCGCGGTAGACCTGCAGAGTGAGCATGCCGTCTTCGGTGCGCCGCTGGTACAGCTCCTCAAGTGTGAACTGCAACAGTGGTAAGACTTCGGGATGTTCAGCAGCTGCGTCCCGCAACATGTCATCGAGGCGCTCACTGCTGGACGGATCTTCCTCGAATCGCAACCCGGCTGCCCGGGTCGGCAGGCGGATCATCTGACCGATCTCGCTTGCGGTAGGTGGCAGCAAATCGTATTGCCCGCCGCCCTCCTTGAGAGCAACGAGTTTTCGCAGTTTGCCAACGGCCTGATAGAAGTCGCTGCGCAGGGTGCCGATGACCCAGACACGACCGCAACGTGCCAATGCATCGAGCACATCGACAAACGCCTCGCGATCTTGCTGCCCGACGTCTTCCTGCGTGTACATTTCCTCCATCTGGTCGACAACCAGCGCAAGTCGCGCATTGGCACTGCTTCCGTCCGCCAGCTTCTCGCGTGAAAGGGCGCCCTTGATCATCGATGTTGCTGCCTGCGGCGACTCCCGCAGAACTTGCGCCAGTTCTTCAGGTCCTTCGTTGTTCTCATCGAGCGACGGCAACGCGTTCTCACGTAGCAAGGCCTTTGCCAGGCCCATGAATAGGTCGTCACGCACGTCGGTTGGCCGGAATACAGCGCGACGCCAGATATCTACGCCCTCAATGACGCCGGGTTTGGTCAACATCGGCAATACGCCGGCACGCACGACTGACGACTTGCCACCGCCGCTCATTCCAAGCACCAGGACAAAAGAACGATTCTCGGCGTCCTGGTCCCGCAGAGCCTGCAGGATGTCCGATACGGCCTTCGTGCGCCCAAAGAAAACCGGAGCGTGTTCGTAATGGAAGGCCTCCAGGCCGCGGAATGGCGAGCCTTTCTTCCACACAGCACGCGCTTCCGACGTTGACGAGATGCTGTCCGGAATCTGCCGGTCGATCAGCCGGTGAAGATGGGTCTCCAGAATGACCTCGAAATCGCTGGGGGCCTCAAAAGCATGAAAGGCAGCAACCAACGTACCTTCGGCCTTGTCGTGAAACCACTTGTCGACGAACGTGTCGAGCTTTTTCTTTTGCGACAACCGGTCCAGCAATTCTTTCTCGTCATCGAGACGAACCGATGGCGGTGCGGTCTTGCGGTACACCAGCAGATCCGGTTTCCCGTTCTTGCGGAAGCCCTCGATGGCTTCCTCGAATTCGAATTCGGTGCCTGACTCGTAACGTGAACCGTCTGCACGTACGAATTCTTTTGGCAATTTGGTGCCGAGACGTGACCACAGGATTGCGACGACAACATCGGTCTCGGAAGGTTTGACAATCTGGTGCTGGAATGTGGACGTGGCAACGAGCGGTTCGGTCTCCCACAGCACGGGCTCGAGCACGACTTTACCGATGTACTCGCTCTGCAAACGCTCTATCACCCGGCTTGCAATTGCACGCTCTTCGAACACGTCACCGGGCGAGGATATGAAGAATCGCAATGTCTTCAATGAACTACCTTCTTGTTTTGTAGGGCATTTTAGTAGATCGGGACTGCAATAGATAATATGCGCCCTTATCGGATCCGGCAATTCACACAATGTCGGTGACTTCGACCGATTATCAGCAGCATAAACAGAGCGCGTTGCGTTACGTAAAAAGAGTCCCTTTTTTTGCGTCCTGTATTGCCGCAAGATGATGTACCCTCTGCGCCGTGCTCAGATTCTTCCTCCTAATGGCGGCTTCGTTCGCCCCGCTCATCACTGCGGCCACCGACAGTGAAATTGACGAAATTGTCGTAACCGCGACGCGTCGTGCAATCAGCAGCGAGCAGGTCTCGTCCGGGTTGACGGTGGTGAGTCGAGAGCATCTTGAAACGCAGAAGCTGATCACCGATGCATTGGCATCAAAAGTCGGCGTGTTTCTTCAGCAGACGACGCCAGGTCAGGGCGCAGCGATCATTCGTGGTCTCAAGGGCTCGTCGATATTGCATCTCGTCGATGGCATGCGCCTCAACAACGCGATATTCCGCAGCGCGCCCACGCAATACTTCTCCCTGGTTCCAGTGACGGCGATTGAGCGAGTGGAGGTGCTGCGGGGAACACCGACTTCGCTTTACGGCAACGATGCTGTTGGCGGTGTCGTGCAACTGGTAACGCGTGTGCCGACGTTTGATTCGTCGGAAATGCAATTGCGTGGAAACGTGTTCACCGCATTCGACACGGCCGAGCTGGCCAAGACAGTGCGGGCAACGCTAGATGTCGGCACCAGTGCACTGGCGTCATCGTTCAGCGCCGAATATATGACGACAGGCGATCGCCGCATAGGTGGTGGAGACCGCATTGGCCCCAGCGGGTACGAATCGCAAGCTGCACGATGGGTGCTCTCCGGCACTCCCACTGATGATCGCTCGTGGTTATTCGACGTTCAGTATCTGGAGCAGCCGGAGACGCCACGCATCGATGAACTGGTGCCCGGTTTTGGGCAGAGTGAACCGTCATCATCCGAGTTTTTCTTTGCACCGAATCGGCGCGTTTTTGCGCATGGTAAATATTCGGTGAAAGATGGTCTGGGTGGATTGGACTGGACTACCGATGTCGCATGGCAGCGCATTGACGATGACCGCGTTACACGGGATTTCGAGGCAGCGGATAGACGTCGAGAATCGAATAGCAGCGATCTGTCTGGCGTGGCGTTCAGTGCGTCGCGACTGACCGATGCCGGTTCATGGATTGTGGGCGCAGAGTTTTACGACGACAAAGTGCATAGCCAGCGCCTGGAGGAAGACTTGCTGACGGGTACGCCCCAGGCACTGGCGTCACGATTTCCAAACGGTTCTCGAGTCCGGCAGGCAGCACTTTACGGCAACCTGCAACGGCAATTCACAGCTCGACACAACCTTAGCTTCGGCGTTCG
>CAYTNO010000261.1:0-3843 GCA_964439125.1 uncultured Woeseiaceae bacterium
GGGCATTCTGCAACACCCGCTTGCAGGGCATGCTACGATTTCAGGCCGGAATGATACCGACGAACAGGCCGTCAGCTATTTCGAGCGAAGGGCGTACCGCAATCAGACCGATACCGAGAAGTACGGTCGCGCTGTGGCTTATCAACGTGCCGGGCGGCATCTGCAGGCCAATGCGATCTTCGAGGAACTGGCCGAGAAGGATCCGGAGGTTATCGCTTACCGTATCGGCCTCGGGCAATCGCAACTTGGCCTGGAGCAGTACGACGAAGTGCAACAGACGTTTGATCGTGCACTGGAATTATTTCCACGCAACGTGCCGCTCGTCATTCATTACGGCGAGATTCTGTTACAACTCGGCAAGGCAAATGAAGCACACGCCATGTTGCTCGATCTCATGAACAACGTGCCGCCTACGCCTGAGCAGGTTCGCCTGATTGCAAGGGCAGCAAATGAAGCCGGTGACGAAGCCGAGTCGTATTACTATATGTCCGAATTCCGATTGATGACAGGCGACCTCATTGGCGGTATTGGGTTTTTGCGCCGGGCTCTGACAATACCTGAGTTACAGGAAATCCAGCGGATTCGTTTTGAGGCGCGGATCGATTTTATTCGTGAGTTCATGACCGAAGAGCAGCTCAAGCAACTGCAGAGGAGCCGCCCTGTCAGCGTGGCTGCTCGGACTGGCAACTCTTGAGCCCCTCAATTCGCAGAACAGCACGGCAATCACCTTTGCTGCGGGCGCTGGCGATTAGTCTGGTACTGCTGTCCGGATGTGCGACAACACAGGGTGATTCCGATGCGGTTAGCTACGATCCATTGGAACCAATGAATCGGAAAGTACATGGTTTTAACATGGCGATAGACAAAGTTGCTTTAAAGCCGCTCGCCAAAGGCTACAAAAAGGTTGTGCCGTCGCCAATCCGCAAAGGGGTAACCAACTTTTTCAGCAACCTGACAACGCCCCGCTCCGCCCTCAATAACTTCCTCCAGGGAAAACCGAAACGGGGCTTCAGTGAACTTGGTCGCTTCCTGTTTAACAGCACGCTCGGCGTCGGTGGTTTGTTTGACATTGCCGGTGCTGGCGGCATAGAACGCTATGATGAGACTTTCGGCGAGACGTTATCAGCGTGGGGCGTTCCTGACGGCCCGTACATCGTCATGCCATTGTGGGGGCCCAACATGGCCTCTAGTTTATTCGCGCTGCCTGTCGACTACTACTCGGATCTTTGGACTCACTACGACAACTCGTCGGTGCGAAGTAAAGTCTGGGGACTGCGTTTGGTAGAGACCCGTTACCGATTGCTGTCAGTGGACTCAATACTTGAAGATTCGCCAGATCCCTACATTACGGTTCGCGAGTCGTATATGCAGAATCGAACCTTCCGCATTTATGATGGCGACGTGCCGGAAGACGAAACCTACGAAGACGAACTTTTTGATGAGTTCTTTGAGGACGAATAGCGCCAGCTAGCTACGGACGATATCTTTCAGCTCCGCGGCATGTGCGATGGCCAGCAAACTTTCAGGAATCGCGACGAAGTCGATCTTCGCAATGCCCTGCCTCGCCCAACTCATCCATTCGAGTAACAGTGCGAGCCCGGCCGAATCCGCCTTTTCAACTGCCGACATATCCACGCGCACGTTCTCGTATTTCCCGAATGCTTTCTGACTGGCGCGCAATATCTGCTCAGCGGTGTCAAATGACATGTCGCCGGTAATCTCGAAACTTCCACCACCGAGATCATTGAGTTCGAAGTCACTCACTCGCGACAAGTCCTGCTTCAGTCTCGAGCCGCCGAATGACTTTCTCGAGGCCGGAGTCACGAATCTGGGAATCCAATTCCATTTTGTAGTTACGAACGTAGGAAACACCTTCAATGGTCACGTTGAACATCCGCCATTTGTCTTCGCGTTTAACGAGCGTGTAGTACACCGGGATCTTGGTGGAATCGTCAAGACGAACGTTGGTCTTGACCGTCGCCGTTCGTTTGCTTCCGCCACGAAACGGCAAGATCTCGACTCTGTCAGTATCAAACTCGAGAATTCCGTCAGCATAACGGTGTACCAAAGCTGAGTAGAACGCATCAATGAAACGACTTTTCTGTTCATCTGTCGCTGTCCGCCAGTGCTTGCCAAGCACGGCGCCGGCCGCGAATTCCTGATCGAACCTGGGCAAGAGAATGCAGTCAATAAACGCGTATAGCGCATCTTCGTCTTCGACGAATTCCTCTTTGCGCGTATCCAGGCCTGCCGTCAACAGCTCGACGGCCTCTGTAATGACTTCCACGGGCGTAGCCGCCCACGTCGGGCTGGCTACCACACCAAGACATATCAATACTGCTGCAATTGTTAGTCGTCGCATCGCATCAACCTCGTGACGGTTACTCGTCATCGCCTTCTGGACGGCCGCCAACCAGGAACTTGCCAATAATGTTTTCAAGAACAATGGCCGATTGTGTGTACAAAATTTCGCTATCCTGTTCGAGTGAAAAGCTCGAGCCTCCCGGCTGCAGACCAATGTACTGACTACCCAGCAAGCCGGCCGTCAGGATGCTGGCATCGGAATCGTCCGGTATCTGGTCGTATTTGCTATCAATCACAAACGTCACCACGGCTTCCAGTGATTCAGGATCGAAGTGAATGTCGGTGACCCTGCCGATCGTAACGCCGGACATGGACACCGGAGCACGTGTTTTGAGGCTACCAATATTCTCGAACCTCGCCTGAACTTCGAAAGTCTCATCCGCATCGAAATCATTCCGGCCCGTCGTCTGAGTCGTCAGAAAAAACAATGCACCTATTCCCAGTAAGACGAACAAACCGGTGCCAAGTTCCATCGTGCGCGTCTGTTGCATAGTGTTACCTCAAAGATACGGCAGCAGTAATCATGAAATCGAATATCAAGACAGCGATTGCTGTAATCACGACCGTCCGTGTTGTTGCCCTGCCAACACCCTCTGCCGTTGGGATCGCATTATAGCCCTCCCAAACAGCCAGTAAGCTGGCAATAATCCCAAAAACGATGCTTTTGTATATTCCTTCCAGCACATCTTCCATGTCGAGTGCCTGCTGCAGTTGTTGCCAGTAGGCGCCTACGTCGACGCCAAGCCACTCAACGGCCACAATATGTGCCCCGGCCAGACCCACTGTCGTGAATACAGCGGTCAATAACGGCATCGAGATCACGCCGCCAAGAAACCGAGGAATCACGACATAACGCAGCGGATCCACGGCCATCATTTCCATCGCCGACAACTGATCCGTCGCTTTCATCAGACCAATTTCGGACGCGAGTGCCGTGCCGGCCCGCCCGGCGAATAACAACGCGGTAATGACCGGGCCGATTTCCTTGATCAATGCAAAACCAGCGAAAATGCCCGTTGTGTCTTCCGCATTGAACCTCTCCAGGTTCGCATAGGCCTGCAGCGCGAGAACGCCGCCGACGAACAACCCGGACACCATGATGATGACGATCGACAAAGCACCGGCGTTATAGACCTGTTTAATAACAAGTGGAAACCGACCAAAAAATACTGCCGGCGAATACCAAAATACGCGCACGAAAAAAAGCATCATCGCGCCGAAAGTGCGCAGGAATTGTAGAAACGTATCCAGAATTTCGCGCAGCAACTTAATTACCCCTGGCCTTGCCAAGCAATTGTTCTTCGTAATCCGGAGCATCGTAGTGAAATGCAACCGGACCATCGGCCAGACCGTGCATAAATTGTTCTACAAGCGCAGACTTCTCTGCATTGAGTTGCTCTGGAGGGCCGGATGCTGCTACTGCGCCATCTGAAACCAGGTAGCAAAAATCTGATACTTCGGAGATCTCTCTCACATCGT
>CAYTNO010000262.1:0-3842 GCA_964439125.1 uncultured Woeseiaceae bacterium
ATGTCGACGGCCTCTACATTGCCGTAAGCGATGCGCTTGTCATCGACTGCAACTTCGACCAGCGGTTCAAGCCAGGTCGCGCCCCATGAGCCGTTGCGTATCAACTCGATGTTGTCACCACTTTCCTTCGCATGGCGCGCGATCGCAATGGCAACGTCGTCGGCGCCGACCGAGATGGCAGCGGTTTCGCGTGGCACGTAGATTCTGGTTCTTGCCATCAGCCTGCATCCCCGGATGATGCAACGATGTCATCAAACTGCTGCTGGCTGACGCGCCCGTATGTCTTGCCGTCGACCATGATGGCCGGTGAGCAGGCGCAATTGCCGAGGCAGTAAACCGGCTCGAGCGTGATGTCGGCATTGCTGGCGTTCATGGCCACACCCAGCGACTTTTCAGCATGCGCTGACAATTCCCGGCTTCCCATTGCCTGGCAGGCTTCTGCCTGACAGATCTTGACAATACGTTTGCCCGGCGGAGTCGTCCGAAAATCGTGGTAATAGCTAACGACACCGTGAACCTCAGCGCGGGACAGATTGAGCTCGTCGGCCAGTTGCCGAACAGCATCCTCCGATATCCAGGCAAATCGCTCGATGAACGCCTGCAATATCTGCACGAGCATTTCGCCGCGCGCATCGAAGCGCGCGATGATCTCGCTTGCTACCTGTTTGTCGTATGCCGTGGCTGTCATCGAATAATTCGTTCCGCGCCCGAGTAGATATTAAAGGTATTGCCACGCAAAAACCCGATGAGTGTCATATTGAATTCCTTTGCGACCTGCACGGCGAGACTGGATGGCGCGCTTACGGCCGCCAGCAGCGGGATACCGGCGACAGCGGCCTTCTGCATCAGTTCGAAGCTGGCACGTCCGGAGACCATTAGTCCGTAGTCGCTGCCGGGCAGCCTGCCGTTGCGCAGCAAGAAACCCACGACCTTATCGACAGCATTATGGCGACCGATGTCTTCCATGGTCGTGATGAGATTGCCATCCGCATCGAATACGGCGGCCGCGTGCAGACCGCCTGTTTTGTCAAATGTATCTTGTGCTACGCGCAACCTGCCCGGCACTTTGGTCAATACCTTCTCAGCGAACACCGGTCCATCTGCGTCCATCGGTTCGGCTCCGACGGCGCGCAATGCTTCCAATGATGCTTTGCCGCAAACGCCACAGCTCGAAGTTGTATAGAAATGCCGCTGCAAGCGGCCAAGGTCAACGTTGACCTCCGGGCTCAATTCCACGCGGATGACATTGCGATGACCCGTATCGGGTGCTGGTGATCCACAGGCGTCAATCGAGGCGATGTCACTTGCCTGCTGAACAATCGATTCGGTGTACAGAAAACCGGTCGCGAGTTCGTCGTCATGGCCGGGCGTGCGCATCGTTATAGAAACGCTGCGGGTAGCGCGGCCCTCGGGTGTCGAGAATCCGAGACGAATCTCAAGCGGTTCTTCGACTGCAACGTGGTCTGTGAGTGATTGCTGCAGACCCTCGCTGACTCTGCTGATATCGACTGCGTGACTGCTGACGGCCATGCTGCTTTCGCCGGTTGACTGCTGGTCGGCCAGTATATAGCAACGCTTTGCCGCGTTAATGATAATCGTTCTCAAAGCCTGTTGTGTTGTCGTTCATAAACATCGTCTACAATACCGGGCAGACGAACCGATATTTCAAGGAGATTCCGTTGAGCAAGATTGCACGCCGTAAGTTTATTCAGTTGTCCGCCGCAGCCGCTACAGGTTGTCTGGCAATCTCAGGTCGCGACGCACTGGCAGACGATCTGCCACACGTATCTGAGTCTGACGCCATGGCTATGGCCATGAAGTACACGAATGACGCAAGCACCGTAGACGCTGCAACGCGCACGAATCCGGCCGCCGAGCAAGATTGTGCTAACTGCGCACTGGTTCAGGGCAATGACGGTGATGCATGGCGCCCCTGCCAGATTTTCCCGGGCAAGGCTGTCAACGCGAAGGGCTGGTGTTCTGTTTGGGCGCCAAAGGCCTGATCGACCCGCTAGAGCAACATTGGAGCGCCGGCATTTTTGCCGGCGCTTTTGTCTATGTCTGAAGCGCATATCCAGCATTTCTACGACGAGCCGACAGGAACCTTGTCCTATGTCGTAACGGACAGGCAGAGCGGCAACGCAGCCATTGTCGATTCCGTGCTTGGCTATTCAACGGTATCCGGCAGAACAGATACCGGACCGTCGGATGTCCTGATTGACTACATACGCAAGGAAAAGCTGTCGCTTGAGTGGATTCTTGAAACTCATGCCCACGCCGACCACCTGACCGGGGCGCAGTACATCAAGGCGGCATTAGGCGGGAAGGTGGCGATCGGGGAGGGTATCCGCGACGTTCAGTCGCACTTCGGGCCGGTATTCAATCTTGCCGCGCCGTTCACAGCGGACGGGCGCCAGTTCGACAAGCTCTTCGCTGACGGCGATGTCTTTGGTATCGGTGAGCTCGAGTGCCGTGTTCTGCGCACGCCCGGACATACGAATGACAGCGTCAGCTATCTCGTAGGATCTGCAGTGTTCGTTGGAGACAGCTTGTTCATGCCGGATTTTGGTACGGCTCGCTGCGATTTCCCTGGCGGTGATGCCGAGCTGTTATTCGACTCGATACGACAGATCTTGTCTTTGCCTGGCGATACGCGCCTCTATATGTGCCATGACTACATGCCCGGTGGCCGAGAATTGCGCTGGGTGTGCACGGTAGATGAGCAGCGCGAGGAAAACATCCATGCGAGCGAAAAAGTGAGCAAGTCGGAGTTCACCGACATGCGCAAGGAACGCGACGCTGTGCTCAATTTGCCGGCATTGATTGTTCCGGCGATTCAGGTCAACATCTGCGCTGGCCACCTTCCCGAATCCGATGACAACGGCGTTGCGTACATAAAGACACCGATCGACAAACTCTGATACGGAGACCTGACTTGTTTGAGTCGCTAAAACCCATGCCGGCGGATGCCATTCTTGGCCTGATAGTCGAGCATCGTAATGACCCTCGCCCCGAAAAAATTGATTTAGGCGTCGGCGTTTATCGAGATGCCAGCGGGCAGACGCCCGTACCCGACACCGTCAAACAGGCGGAAAAGCGGCTGCTGCAAACTCAATCGAGCAAGGCCTACATAGGCACGGCCGGTGACTCGTTATTCAATGCGTCGATGCAGACGCTGACGTTCGATAATGCTGTCCCTGACGATCGCCTTATTACCATTCAGACGCCAGGTGGTTCAGGCTCATTGCGAGTGGCCGCTGGCATTGTCTTGCGTGCCAAAAAGAATCCGACCGTATGGGTTAGTACACCCACCTGGGCCAACCACGAGCCCTTGCTGGGTGGCGCCGGGATGACGCTCAAGGAGTACCCGTATTACGACAGGAACGGGCATGTCATCCAGATCGACGCCATGCTGGAGACGTTGCGGGCTGTGCCGAAGGGTGATCTCGTGCTGTTTCATGCCTGTTGTCACAATCCGTCGGGGCTCGACCCGTCTGCGGAGCAGTGGCGGGCGATAACCGATATTTTGCTTGAGCGAGAGCTTGTGCCTTTTATCGACCTGGCATACCAGGGTTTCGCGAAAAATCTCGATGCTGACGCCTTCGCAATACGTCACATGGCATCGCTTCTTCCAGAGATGATTGTCACGAGTTCCTGTTCGAAAAACTTCGGACTGTACCGGGATCGCGTCGGTGCCCTGTCAGTGCTCGCTGCAAGCGCCGCATCGGTGCCGATACTCGCCAGTCAGCTCAGTCACTACGTGCGCACGCTCTACTCGATGCCGCCGGATCATGGTGCGGCCATCGTCAGCATCATCCTCAACGACGACGATCTTCGGGCGC
>CAYTNO010000263.1:0-3832 GCA_964439125.1 uncultured Woeseiaceae bacterium
CGGAAAGCCGCTGGCTCTAAGCGTTTCGGTGTCATCCGATATCTGTGCACTGAGGTACGTGGGTAAACTCATGATGTCAGTCCGTCCTCATGCCACCGCTACCGGTTTCAGAACCACGGCCTGACTGGCGGCGTCGAGCGCTTCGAGCAGATCGGCGACGAGATCTTCAGTGCTCTCAAGTCCCACAGAGAGTCGAATCAGGTTTTGAGTGATGCCGGCTGCGGCCAGTACCTCCTCGCTGACCGGTGCGTGGGTCATCGAAGGTGGGTGACAAACCAGGCTTTCCACTCCACCAAGCGACTCCGCAAGCGAGAAATATTGCAGGCTGTTTATGAAAGCACGGATTGCGGCTTCACCGCCGTCAATTTCGAAACTGACCATGCCGCCAAATCCACTTTGTTGCCGCGCCGCGATATCGTGGCCAGGATGTGACTCAAGGCCTGGGTAGTACACGCGATCTACAGCGTCGTGCTCGACCAGCAGGTTCGCCAATACGGTTGCACTTTCCTCGTGCTGGCGAATTCTCGGATGCAAAGTACGAATGCCCCGCAAGGTCAGGAAGCTGTCAAAAGGTGCCCCTGTGATACCGAGACAATTAGCCCACCAGCTGAGCTTCTCAGCGAGCTCGTCGGTCGCCGCTACGACCGTGCCGCCAACCACATCGCTGTGCCCGTTGATGTACTTCGTGGTCGAGTGAATGACCAGATCCGCGCCAAGAGATATCGGCTGTTGCAATGCCGGTGACAGGAATGTGTTATCCACTGCAAACAACGCTCCACAAGCCTGTGTGCGCTCTGCAACGGCTGCAATATCGACAATTCGGAGCAACGGATTCGACGGCGTTTCCGTGAGTACCAAAGTCGGGTTGCTCTGGAAAGCGCAATCGAGTGCCGCGTCGTCCGTCTGATCGACGAACAACACGTCGAAATGTCCCTTTGCCGACAGGTTCTCAAACAAACGGTAGGTGCCGCCGTAGCAGTCATGCGGTGCAATCAGCGTATCGCCAGGCTTCAAAAGCTGGCAAAGCAAGGTCAAAGCGGCCATACCTGATGAGGTCACCACAGCGCCCGCTCCACCTTCGAGCGCGGCAAGCGCGTCGGCCAATGCATCCCGGGTGGGATTGCCGGAGCGCGTGTAGTCGTATTGACGTTTCTCGTTGAATCCTGCAAACGCAAAATTCGAGGACAGGTGTAATGGCGGTACGACTGCACCATGCTGCGTGTCTGACTCAATAGCCGCACGCACAGCGAGTGTTGCCGTATTAGCTCTGGATGTCATTTCGGGTCTCCATAGTCAGTTCCAATGCTCGTACTGCTCATCGGAACCCTACGGAGCCCGTAAGGGAGGGAATCGTGCCCTTCCGCTGCTTCAATGTAAGAAACAGCCTGTTGCTACGACTCTCATCTATCGGTTGCGTCGCCTTAGCTGGCGACCCACCGTAGGAGTTGGCACCTTTTCAGGATGGTTAGTCCTGATGGTTGCCCCGGCTTCACTGGGCCTATCCCTCAGCCGGTCTCGATGAGTTCAGTGCAGTGTATGGGGCAGATAAGTGCCGCGTCAAGGCGTTGACTGCAGTTTTTAGTATCAACGGAAACCAATAGCTGCAAGGCTTGCAGCACGAAATGCAATAATTTGCCGCTGGCTATTGCACTGTTTGTAGTATTGTAATAGCGTGTTAATGCGTTAATACATGAGTACAAACATGAAGCCCAACAGACAGGACAGCGACAGCCAGCAAACACAGGCCGAGAACGCCCTCTTTCGCGCAATTATCAGCCTCAGATCCGTTGCGGAATGCCGCGATTTTTTCCGCGACTTATGTACGCCAGCAGAACTGCAGGCGCTGGTCGATCGGTGGCAAGTCGTTGAATTGCTTGAACAAGGCTTAACCTATCGCCGAATTCACGATATCACCGGTGTCTCTGTTACGACCATCGGCCGAGTCGCACGTTTTCTGGCTGACGGATTCGGCGGCTATCGAACTGCGATAGACCGTACGAGCGCTCGCGACAACCCTACCTCTCACTAAGGAATACCCGATGGATAACCCGGAGCAGCGCATTAAGATTGCGGTGCAAAAGACCGGTCGTTTGACCGACCACTCTCTCGATCTGCTTGAGCGTTGCGGCCTGAAATTCAGGCAGAGCAAGGATCAGCTGTTTTGTTATGGCGAAAATATGCCTGTCGACCTGCTGCTCGTTCGTGACGACGATATTCCCGGCCTGGTTAGCGATGACGTTTGTGATCTCGGCATTGTTGGCCTGAATATCGTTGAGGATAAGCGACAGGCGCTACGCAACGATGGCCGTGATGGTTTTTTCAAACAGGTTTTTGAATTGGACTTCGGGCACTGCAGGCTATCGATAGCAGGCCCGGAAGGCGGCGACTATAGAGGTCCGAAATCCTTAACTAATTGCCGTATTGCAACGAGTTACGTCGGTCTTCTCACAAAATACCTTAAGACTTATGACATCTCGGCAGACATCGTCTATTTGTCGGGCGCTGTCGAAATCGCGCCGAAACTGGGACACGCTGATTACATCTGCGACCTGGTGTCTACAGGCTCTACCCTGACAGCGAACGGACTCGAGGAAGTCGAAGTAGTGCTTGAAAGCGAGGCGGTCATCATCCAGACACTTGCTGAACTCAGTCCGGATAAGCAGGCTCTCGTGGATCGCATCTTGCAGCGCCTGGATGGTGTTCTGCAGGTTCGTGAGAGCAAGTACATCATGCTGCACGCACCTCGAGCTGCACTTGCGGAGATTCGAGATCTCCTGCCCGGTTCAGAATCGCCGACAGTCATGCCACTTGATGGCTCCGACGACAAGGTCGCGATCCACGCGGTTTGCCGGGAAAACGTCTTTTGGGAAACGCTCGAGAACCTCAAAGCCGCTGGTGCGAGTTCCCTGCTCGTGTTGCCCGTCGAAAAAATGCTGGCCTGAGGCATCGGTATGCGAATCGAAACCTGGGATGATCTGGACGATGAAGTACGAGCTGCGTCGCTATTGCGGCCTGCTACGCGTGATGACGAGTCCGTCCGCGTTACCGCAGCCGAGATCATACGATCGGTTCGCAGCGGCGGGGATGCGGCAGTTCGCGCCACGACAAGCAAATTTGACGGTGCTGAACTGGACAATTTGAAGGTGAGCGAGCACGAATTAGCCGCGGCTGCAGGGGAATTGAAGCCACGTGCGCTCGCCGCAATTGATCTGGCTATTGCCAATGTTCGCCGATTCCATGAGCCGCAGATTCCACTTCCGATCGAAGTCGAAACGATGCCGGGCGTAAGCTGCAGACGGGTCAGCCATGCCATCGACTCCGTGGGGCTCTATGTGCCCGCCGGGACCGCGCCATTGCCGTCAGCAGCGATAATGCTCGCCGTGCCGGCGGCCATCGCCGGTTGTCCAACGCGAATCATGTGCACACCACCCCGACCCGACGGAACGGCGGATCCTGCTGTGCTCGTTGCAGCATCGCGCTCAGGAGTTACTGACATCTACAAGGTGGGCGGCGCGCAGGCGATTGCGGCAATGGCTTACGGTACGGAAACAATTCCAAAGGTCTATAAGATATTCGGGCCTGGCAATGCGTGGGTAACAAGCGCGAAAACACAGGTCAGTGCGGATCCTGATGGCGCGGCCATCGACATGCCCGCCGGGCCTTCTGAAGTACTGGTTATTGCCGACAGAAATGCCTCTGCGGAATTCGTTGCTGCGGACCTGCTGTCACAGGCTGAACATGGCATTGACTCTCAGGGTGTCCTGTTGACGCCTAGTGCGGAGCTGGCTCAACAGGTTCAGACAGAAATCGAAGTACAACTGGCGCTGTTATC
>CAYTNO010000264.1:0-3758 GCA_964439125.1 uncultured Woeseiaceae bacterium
TGTCGGCCTTCGCAACATGTTCTTCGGCGGGCCCGATCTCGCGCGGCGATTCAAGTAGCTGGACTTCTTCATACGCACGCGCTGCAGCAGTCAGGTTCGATCCTTTGAAGCCGAGATGCTCAAGGGCGGCGTATGCATCCTCAAGCGGAAACTCGAGCATCCTGCAAACCGCGCCGGCGAGGGCAGTGTTAACAATAGGTACGCTACGAGTGCCCAGATTGTTGTCGCGGGCAATGGTGGTCGCGTCTACTGTAGCGAGGCGGTTGCGGGCAAACTGGTCTGCGAATTCCTCCGGCGGTTGCGGCGAGTTCATCAGTATCCAGCCGCCGGCTTTCAGCCCGGCCATGATCGTTGCTCCGACCAGTGTGGGATCCAGCACAATGACGTGATCCGGTTCGTAGATCAGGTTGCGATTAGTGATGGGCTCGTCGGAGTAGCGGCAGAATGCCTGGATCGGCGCGCCAGAACGCTCGGCGGCGTACAGTCCGAACGCCTGCACTGACAGGCCCTGCAGAAAACGCGACGTAGCAATGAGCTTCGCCAGAGTGACGCCACCCTGGCCGCCGCGGCCATGTATTCGGATCTCAATCATTGCATCGTTCCACAGGCGATTCCCGCCCGCGGTGACCCCCGTGAAAGCTTGCACAAGGAGTACTTCAACGCCGACGACTATACAGATTCCCGACGTTTACCCGAATAAGTAGATTCCGTGTGAAACAGGTACTGCTTCTTACGTATATCTCCGAATTGAAGCGTTATTGCTATTGCCGCATATAGCTCCGATACGTGTGACAAAAGCGCACCGAAGAGACGGAGGAGATCTACGCTATGGACAGGAAGTACAGAATCGCATGGTTGCCTGGTGATGGCGTTGGTATAGAGGTCATGGAAGCGGCGCGCATTGTGCTCGATCGCGTGGGCTTTGATGCCGAGTATGTTCACGGCGATATTGGCTGGGAATTTTGGTGTAGCGAGGGTGACGCGTTTCCGGCCCGGACCATTGACCTCCTCAATAATGTGGACGCCGCCATGTTTGGTGCGATCACCTCCAAACCTGTGAAGCAGACGGAAAAAGAGTTGCTACCGGCGCTGCAGGGGAAAGGACTGACATACCGTTCGCCCATCGTGCGCATGCGGCAACTTTTCGATCTTTACGTGTGCTTGCGGCCTTGCAAGGCTTACCCCGAGAACCCACTCAATTACCACGAGGGGATCGATCTCGTCATTTTCCGTGAGAACACCGAGGATCTTTACAGCGGCGTTGAGTTCAACCCGGTTCCGGACAAGCTGCGAGACGTACTGTCGGAATTGGCGCCGGCCTTCGAGGCGTTCGAGAATCTGCCCGGTGATGAATATGCGATCTCGTGCAAGATCAACACGAAGAAGGGCTCTGAGCGGATCATCCGCGCAGCCTTCGAATTCGCCCGCAAGTTCGGGCGCAAGAAAGTTACGGTAGTGCATAAGGCCAATGTCGTACGCGCTACTGACGGTCTGTTCCTGGAGACGGCGCGCGAGGTGGCGAAGGACTTCCCGGACATCGCCATGGACGATGCCAACATCGACGCAATCACCATGTGGCTGCTTAAGAATCCGTTCAACTATGACGTGTTGGTGGCGCCTAACCTTTACGGAGACGTCGTTTCCGACCTCTGTGCACAGATGGTTGGCGGGCTGGGGTTTGGCTGCTCCGGGAACATCGGCAAAAAGCTCGCAGTGTTCGAGCCGACGCATGGCTCGGCACCGAAGTATTCCGGGCAATACAAAGTCAATCCGATCGCCACCATCCTGACCGCCAAGATGATGCTTGACTGGCTGGGTGAGACCGACGGGGCGCAGCGCATCGAGGATGCCGTCGCTGCGGTGGTTCGCGAAGGCAAAGTGCAAACCTATGACATGGGCGGATCGGCGACCACACTCGAGTTGGCCGAAGCGATAGCGGACAAGCTGTAAGAGGGATTCCTAATGACACAGATCGTTATCCACGAGGTAGGCCCGCGCGACGGGTTACAAATGGAGCAGCAGGTCGTTCCAATCGAGACGAAGGAGGACTGGGTTCGTCGCAGTATGGAATCCGGTGTCGACATCGTGCAGGTCGGTTCCTTTGTGCACCCGGTGAAGGTTCCGCAGATGGCCGATACCGATGAACTGATCCGGCGACTTGTAGGGAACAAAAGAGCCGGCGTGACCATTGCAGGACTCGCGCTGAATGAGCGGGGTGTGGAACGCGGCCTTGAGTGTGGGGTGGAGATGCTCTGCCTGGGCGCCTCGGCCAGCGAGACCCACAGCCTGAGGAACACGGGCATGGCGACAATGGAAGCTATGAGCCGCATCATTGCTGCGGCAGAGCACGCCGTGGCTGCTGGGAAAAAGGTGCAGGTGTCGGTGCAGTCGGCATTCGGCTGCGGCTTTGAAGGCCCGATCTCCGAGGAACGGGTACTCCACATGGTAGCTGCGTACGTGGAAGCAGGCCTGTTCAACATCAGTCTGGCCGACACGGCCGGCCACGCCCACCCGGCCCAGGTCGAGCGGCTGTTCGAAGCAGTGTTCGACCTCGACCCCAACATCGAATGCACCTGTCATTTCCACAACACCTACGGACTCGGCATGGCGAACATCATGGCCGCCATGAATTCCGGCGTAACCTCGTTTGAAACCTCGTTCGCGGGTCTCGGCGGCTGCCCGTTCACGAAGGTGGCGGCAGGCAACGTAGCCACCGAGGATTTCGTGAACGCCCTTCAATTGGAGGGACTGCGCAGGGACGTGAACCTGAATGAATTAATGGGCGTCGCCAGCGACGTCGCGAAGTACTTCGAACGCGAGATGCCCGGTTGCGTTTACAAGGCCGGACTAATCCACAAGCAGGTGGCAGCATGAGCGAACAGTTGCTGAAGGGCGTCCGGGTCCTCGACCTCACGAACGTTCTGGCGGGACCCTTCGCAACGCTACACCTCGCCCTCCTGGGCGCGGAGGTCATCAAGATAGAGCGGCCCGGAAGCGGTGATCTGGCGCGCAAGCTCGGTACGCTGACCGAACTGAACGAGCAACTGATGGGGACCAGCTTCCTGGCGCAAAATGCGAACAAGAAGTCGGTGACTCTTAATACAAAGTCTGCCGAGGGCAAGGAGATATTCCTGAAACTCGTGAAGGACGCAGACGTGCTGGTCGAAAACTTCCGTCCGGGTGTCATGGATCGCCTGGGGTTGAGCTACGACATCCTAAAAGAGATAAACCCGGGACTCGTCTATTGCGCCATTTCGGGATTCGGGCAGACCGGACCCGATGCACACAAGCCCGCCTACGACCAGATTATCCAGGGTCTTAGTGGCGAGATGGCCGTCAACGGAGACGAGCGCTTGAATCCATTACGCGCGGGATTCCCGGTGTGCGATACGGTAGGCGGACTGAACGGTGCCTTTGCCATCATGGCGGCTCTTTACCACCGCGAGCGTACGGGTCAGGGACAATTCATCGACATCGCCATGCTCGATTCCATCATGCCCCTCATGGGTTGGGTGGCCGCAAACCTGCTCATCGCGAAGCGGGAGCCGTTACCGATGGGCAACGACAATTTCACGGCGGCGCCGTCCGGAGTGTTCCTTACCAAGGACGGCCATATCAACATCGCTGCCAACAAGCAGGAGCAGTGGGAGTCGGTCTGCGACGTGCTCGGTTTACCGGATCTTAAGACCGATCCGCGTTTCCAGAAACGCGATGTTCGTAAACAGAACCGCAAGGCGTTGACGCTGCTACTCGAGGCG
>CAYTNO010000265.1:0-3752 GCA_964439125.1 uncultured Woeseiaceae bacterium
CTGTTTGCACGGGTCCCTCCGTGGATATAGATATACTGTGAATTTGTACAGTATACGCTTAAGTCACTGAAATATCGAGCGAAAGCTTCTCTATTAGCGCTCCTGTGAGTGACCCACATAGGCTTTGAAACCGGTCGCCTATGTCACCTACAATAGGGTCTGGAACGGGGAATCAAGATAACAACCATGGCTGGCGGATTCGCGAAAGACGGAGCAGTGCAGGATCAGATCGACGCGACTGTCGAGGACGCGGTTAGTCGCGCCCGAGATCAGATTCCACGTGGCGAAAGCCTGAGCAACTGCGAAGAATGCGACAAAGCTATCCCGGAAGCCCGCCGCGAGGCTATTCCCGGTGTGCGCCTGTGTGTCGCCTGCCAGTCGGAACAGGATGCCAAGGCAAAGATCGTCAGCGGCTATAACCGCCGTGGCAGCAAAGACAGTCAGTTGAGGTGATGGGTCGGCGCGCTACTCGTCACCACTCCTGGCACCGACAGTAACGTCCCCGTTCGGGGCAACCGCAACATCAAGCTCTATCGGGCGACAGCAAACCTGGCAATCTTCAACGTAGCGCTGCTCGGGCAGGGTGTCATCGACCAGTATGGAGATGGACTCCCCGCAGTACGGGCAGCCGATTGTCCGCTCCGAAAGCTCCGCCACTCCGGATCTCGCTTACTTCAGGCGAATAAGAATATTGACGCCACCGGAACCACCAGATACCGGCACCTCTTTGACGACGAGGTACTTTTGTTTGCGGACCAGTTCGCCCAGCTTTTGACACCCGTAGTTTCGCGGGTCGAACGATGGGCTGTTCTTGAGCAGCAATTTTCCCACTACAGATAGGTTCGCCCAGCCGTCATCCTGGGCGGCCGCCGTTACGGCAGCGACAATCATTCGCTTCAGTGGCTCCGCTTCCGGCTTGTCCTTCGCGGTAGTCTGCTGCGACGGCTTCAATATGTCTGAGTAGATAAATTTGTCGCATGCCGCCACAAACGGTTTTGGTGTCTTTCGTTCGCCAAAACCGTATACGACCAATCCTGCCTCACGAATGCGCGTCGCAAGTCGTGTGAAGTCACTGTCAGAGGAAACCAGGCAGAAGCCATTCAAATCAGTTCCGTGAAGCAAGTCCATGGCGTCGATGATCAAGGCCGAGTCGGTCGAATTCTTCCCGGTCGTATAGCTGAACTGCTGTATGGGCTGGATCGCCATTTCGTGCAGGACATTTTTCCACTTCTTAAGCGAAGTAGTAGTCCAGTCGCCGTACGCGCGTTTCACGCTTGCAGTGCCGTAACGCGACACTTCTGCGAGTAATTCGTGAATAACCGATGCTTGTGCATTGTCCGCATCGATAAGGACAGCGAGATTGTCATTGTTGGAGCTCGTCATAGGAGTAAACCCGTCTAGTGCCTAACTCAGAGAATACTGCAATTGGGTCCAAATTCACGACTTAAATGAAAACAAAGTCGATACGGCCCTCCCGCCTAGCGCACCATTCTTCGGTAAAGAAACTGCATACCCAGAAGCACCATTCCTATCAGGCCGGCAATACTGTTCAGAGGGGCGAAAATAAGCGTCAACCACTCGCTCTCGACCTCGATGAGCGACGTACTCAAAGCCTGTGTCATAACTCCCGCGGTATTCTGCAGCGGGGCGGACAATAGCAACTCGAGGACAATGATCAATGCCACGATAGCAACCCGTCCGATCAGTACGTTGCGACGACGCCTCTTAACACGGTCCATTACCTGCACCGTAAATTTATCTTCTACCAGTTCGTGCTCTGCCTGAGAAAACAGTGATTCCAGCAGTGGATCTCGTTCGTCGTTCATTGCGTATCCTCCGCATCGGCAGATTCGTCATACGCGGACAGCAACTCGCGCAGGCGTTCACTACCGCGCCGAATATGAGACTTCACTGTGCCCAGTTGCATATCGGTAACATCTGCAATCTCAGTGTGAGACATGCGCGCATGATAGGAGAGAATGATGCAAAGCCTCACTGGATCAGGCAGCGCCGCCATTGCCAGGTCGAGGTCCATGGCGACGGATGTCTTGTCGTGTTGTGACATTGTTATTTCCTCATCACTTACAGCACCGCGCATAACGTCGTTCTTGCGTAAATGCTGCAACCACTCGTTGATGGCCAGCGCCTTCAACCAGCTCGCAAATTTGTCCGCTTCCTTAAGTTGTCGGATCTTGCGCCACGCTTGCAGAAATACCTGCTGTGACAGATCGTCTGCCAGGCTCCGATCACCACAACACCGCTGCATCAGGTTACGAATCCAGGATTGACGACGCCGAACCAGTTCGGCGAAAGCATCGCGGTCACCTTTGGAAGCAAGGCTCACCACCAGGGCTTCCGGTCCCTCTGCGTAATAACCGGGTGTTGCCGGCATGATTTAGCTGCCTTGGTCTTCTTTGTACCAACGCTCGGCGGCTTTGCTGGCGACTAATAGCCCAGTGCCAATAAAGCCCATCAAAAGTGCGACACCCAGCATCACGGTCATGAGCTCCGGCTGTAACTTGGCCAGGAACCAGCCGAAAATCGCGATGCCCGGTGCCAGGAAGATTACGATCAACCCGGATACCTTAAGATCCCGATCAGTGCGTGACTGCCCTCCGCCGACCTTCATGAGTTTGTCGATCATCGCCGAGTCAATGTGCTGGCCACTTTCTACGACTCGTCGCAGCGTTTCCTGTTCAGTTTCGCGCCTTCGCACATCGAACCAAATGCCTGCGACAACGATCGCGCCAATAAATATCCAGAATCCCAGGGCGCCAAGGCCCGCTGCTGCTTCCATCTCTCTCTCCAGTTTTGCACGCTTATAGTACAAGAGATGCGAAGAAGACTGGTTCAGATGCAGCTGGCCGAAAATAGTTACTCGGTCGGCAGCCGGTACTCAACCTGCTCATCATTCACCGGGCAATGAAATGCCAATAGGTACGCCGTCAATTGCAGGTCTACGCCGTCATCAGCCCCGGTGCCGTACAGGCGATCACCGATAACAGGATGGCCCAACCCCGCCAGATGCCGGCGAATCTGGTGTTTGCGCCCGGTCTCAATGCGCACGTCCAGCAATGATCGTGCGCCATTGTCGCTGACCTGTTGCAGTGATAATTCGCTGACTGCTTCTTTCCCATCGAGTGGCTGCTCTACCCGCACCGGGTTGGGCTGCCTGGAAAAATCGCCTGCCACCAGCGCCCGGTAGCGTTTCTCCACCTCGCGCTTTTCGAACAGTGCCGACAATGCGGCCGCCATGCGTTTGGAATGCGCCACGAGGATCAGCCCGTTTGCGGCGCGGTCGAGGCGATGAACCGTAAACGCCGGTCGCTCGGGTTGCATGTGCCGTTCCGCCCAACGCATTACTGTGCAGTGATCGCCCCATTTCGATCCCTGCGACCTTAAGCCATACGGTTTGTTCCACACGGAGTAAGCACCAACGTCTGCAATCAGCGTCGGCTCGGCCGGAATCTCCGCAAGAATCTTCGCGTCGTAGTAGAGGTGCACTTCATCACCCGGTCGCAGCGCCCGTTTTGCTCGACGCAGGCGCTGCGTGTTGCGCCCCCGGGTAACCCAAACGGCTCCCTGGGTCATTGCCAGCTTGATTCGCTGCTTTGAAAGCCCGGTCGCCTGCTGCAACAGATCAACCGGGCCATCTTGTGGCGATTCGATTTGCACATGTGTTTCGATGTGGTCTGTTGGTTCGCTCATGAGGGAGGACGACTGGTTTCCATTTGCCGCAATTATTACGCATT
>CAYTNO010000266.1:0-3746 GCA_964439125.1 uncultured Woeseiaceae bacterium
ATACCAGGCACGTCGAGCAACAACTGGCGCTGGCGGGTACGCGAAGAGCAACTGAGCAACGGTGTCCGAGCAAAAGTCGCCGCCTGGGTTAGTGACTCCGATCGCGCACTACAAAACTGAAACCTAAGCAATTTTTCCGAAATTGATACCCACTCAGGTCGTGAGTCTGGCAGACTTGAAGTGTCAAAGTCTGACCTCGGGAATACGCAACATGGCCGCAGAGAAATACTCCGACGATCCGCGCTTTATCAGCCGACTGACGCGGGAAACACTCGCACTGGTACTTGCTGGCGGGCGGGGCTCGCGCCTTTACGAGCTAACCAACTGGCGAGCGAAACCTGGACTGTATTTCGGTGGTAAATACCGAATTATCGATTTCCCGCTGTCCAACTGCATCAACTCCGGCATTCGACGTATGGGCGTGCTGACACAATACAAAGCGCACTCGCTAATCCAGCATCTCGTACATGGCTGGTCGTGGTTCCAGGCCGGAAGTCGCGAATTCGTCGAGATCCTGCCGGCGTCGCAGCGAGTCGGTGGCGAGTGGTATCGCGGCACTGCAGACGCCATCTACCAGAACCTCGACATAATTCGCACGCACGATCCGAAATTCGTACTGATCCTGTCCGGTGACCACATCTACAAGATGGACTATGGCCCGTTTCTGGCGGCTCACGCTGACAAACAAGCCGACATGACGATTTGCTGCATCGAAATGCCGATCGAAGAGGCGGCCGAGCAGTTCGGCGTCATGACCGTCGACAAAACCGGCCGCATCATCGGCTTCGATGAAAAACCCGAGAAACCGAACCCCATACCGGGTAAACCCGGTCTGTGCCTCGCATCGATGGGTAATTACCTTTTCAATACCGATTTCCTGTACGAACAGGTTATCAAGGACGCCGACACACCCGGAACGCAACACGACTTTGGCCGTAATGTTATCCCGTCGATCATCGATGAATACCAGGTCTATGCCTTTGCTTTTCGCGATCTGGAAACAGACGCGCAGGCCTACTGGCGCGATGTCGGCACGCTCGATGCTTTCTGGGAAGCGAATATGGAGCTCGTATCAGTATCACCGCAGCTCAATTTATACGACGAGAAGTGGCCTGTTTTTACACACCAGATTCAGTCGCCCCCGGCCAAGTTCGTATTTGATGAAGAAGGCCGACGCGGCGAGGCCATACAGTCTATGGTTTCCGGTGGCTGCCTGATCTCCGGTGCGAAAGTATCGAATTCGCTGATGTTTTCCCGCTCGGCAGTTAAGTCATACAGCAGCATCGATCACAGTGTCATTCTGCCGGACGTAACTATTGGACGCCACTGCCGCATCACTCGCGCCATTATTGATCGCGGCGCGGAAATCCCGGACGGCATGGTAATCGGCGAAGATCACGATGAAGATCGCAAACGCGGCTTCCGCGTGACCGAAAGTGGGTTGACACTTGTAACGCCCGACATGCTGGGTCAACACCTGCATTTCACACGCTAACGTAGGTCTGCCGCCATCGAAACAAAGCACGTCATATTTATCGCCGCGGAAAACGGCGCGCTGCCGGGAGGAAAAGTCGGCGGCGTGGGCGACGTCGTGCGTGACCTGCCTACCGCGCTATCGAGTGTCGGGTGGCAGGCCACTGTCCTTACACCGTCCTATGGCATGTTTCATCGACTACCCGGTGCGCAGCAGATTGGGACGATAGAAGCTGTATTTCGTGGCAATACACAGGCACTGCAGGTGTTTGAGGTTCCGGGCAGCGAAGACAGCGTGCGTAACATCGCGTTTGAACACCCGTTTTTCTCACCTGCCGGCTCCGGGGTGATTTACAGCGATGATGACCCCGGTCGGCCGTTCGCCAGCGACGCCAACAAATTCGCGTTTTTCTGCACTGCGGCCGCCGTCTGGATAGATCAGCAACGAGAATCGCCGGATATCGTGCATCTACACGACTGGCACGCTGCCTTCTATTGCGTATTGCGTAACTTTGCCGACGGTTTCGGGCGCCTGCGCGACATACGAACGGTATTCACTATTCACAATCTTTCTTACCAGGGAATACGCCCTATTTCTGGCGACGAGTCATCGCTCGAGTCCTGGTTCCCGGATCTGCGCTACACCTACTCCGCAATTCGCGATCCGCATATCGCAGAATGCTTCAACCCTATGGCAACAGCGATTCGCCTCGCGGATATGATTAGCACTGTATCTCCGACCTATGCGACCGAGATCTGCCGGCCGAGTAATGACGAGCAGGGATTTATTGGTGGCGAAGGTCTGGAGAAAGAACTCGACGCTGCCAGTCAGGACGAACGTCTGATCGGTATCTTGAACGGTTGCGACTATCGACAACCCGTCGGTCGCCGGCCAGGTTGGCAACGCTTGCTTAACATGGCAACGGAACAGGTTGACACGTGGCTGGATGCGAACCCTTCATCGCGACTGCATGCACTCGCCAAACGAAGGTTGGCATCGTTACCAAAACGGCGGCCGAAGATTTTTTTGACGAGTGTCGGCCGACTCGTGCGACAAAAAGCCGCCCTGTTTTTTGAAGAGATGCCTGATGGGCGCACAGCGCTCGAACACGTTCTTGATGTCGCCGGCAAAGATGGCGTTTTCATGCTGCTGGGCAGCGGCGAGCCGGAATACGAACAGCGTATGGTCGAGATTGCCGAACGCGCAGACAATTTCCTGTTCCTGTGCGGGTTCTCAACAACGCTTGCAGATCCAATCTATCGCGCCGGCGACCTGTTCCTGATGCCTTCGAGTTTCGAACCGTGCGGCATCAGTCAAATGCTCGCCATGCGATTTGCGCAACCTTGCGTGGTACACGGGGTTGGCGGTCTCAAGGACACGGTTAAGCACGAGCGCTCTGGATTTGTGTTCGAGGGAAATACTTCACACGAACAGGCTGCCCACTTTGTTGAAACGGTTCGACTAGCGCTGAACCTCAAAGCTAACGATCATGACCGCTGGCAAAGTATCTGTATTCGCGCCGCGTCCGAGCGCTTTAGCTGGAACGAATCGGCTCGGCAAACGGTAGAGAACCTTTATGAGCATTGATAACGACATCAAGCGCAATGCCGACGCGTTTGCCGCCCTTGCCGAGGGCCGCCATCGTGACCCGTTCGCTCTGCTCGGCATCCACAAAGTTGGCAAATCGCGTGTCGTGCGCACTTTTCAACCCCAGGCTAAGCAGGTTGATCTCATCGATGCTGATGGCAGCCACCTTGCAGACATGCGCAAGGTGCACTCCGACGGGCTGTTCGTAGCAGCCATGCCGCCGAGAATACGCCGCTATCGGCTTCGGGTTACTTCACACGACGGTCATATAGCGGACATCGAAGACGCTTATCATTTTCCACAATCGCTTGGCGACATCGACCTGTATCTGCTCGGCGAGGGGTCGGATCGCCAGATCTACAACAAGCTCGGTGCGCATGTCATTTCGCTTGAGGGAGTTCGCGGTACTCGCTTTGCCGTTTGGGCGCCAAATGCGTCGCGCGTAAGTGTCGTCGGCGACTTCAATGACTGGGACGGGCGCCGTCACATCATGCGACTTCATCCGGCCAATGGCATTTGGGAATTTTTTCTTCCCGGCGTTTGCGGCGGCGCACGCTACAAATTCGAAATGCTCGACAAGCACGGCAAACTACTGCCGCTGAAAACGGATCCTTACGGCAATTATCCCGAGCCGCCGCCGGGTAACGCCTCCATCGTTTACGAAAGCGGCTATCGATGGCAGGAC
>CAYTNO010000267.1:0-3742 GCA_964439125.1 uncultured Woeseiaceae bacterium
AAGCGAATCGTCGGGTAAGGTAACGGCGAGAATTGACTCACTGTTGGTGCGGACCAGCCGGCCGAGCCGATCGCTGATTTCAGGCAACGAGCCCGTGTGCTTGCAGTTCGCCAGCAAGTGGTTAGTACCCAGCGCACCAGCCGAAACAATGACGCCCTGGGCCCGCAGCGTTTTTCTTTTGCCGCCAAACAAGCCAGGTGATTGCGTCTGAACCTCATAACCGTCGCGGCCATCGCTGCCACCTATTGGTCGAATATCGACGACCTTTCGATTTGGCAATACCTCGGCTCCACGTTTCTCCGCGAACCAGAGGTAGTTTTTGAGCAAGGTGTTCTTGGCGCCGACGCGGCAGCCGACCATGCACGCTCCACAGCGGATGCAGCCGGTGCGCGACGGACCTTCACCATTGAAAAACGGATCTTCGACAGTCTTGCCAGGTTCACCGAAAAATACGGCTACGGGTGTACGGCAGAACGAGTCTTCAGTGCCGATGCTGGCCGCGTAATCCTGCAGAATTTTATCTCCAGGGCTTTCAAACGGAACCGTGTTGACGCCGAGCATTCGTTCGGCTGTTGCATACGGTTTGTCGAGTTCCTGTTCCCAGTCGGCAAGCTCAGCCCATTGAGAATTCTCAAAAAACTCTTTCTTGGCGCGATACAGCGTGTTGGCGTAAACGATGCTGCCGCCGCCAACGCCCGCGCCGCTGGCGATGAATACGTCCTTAAACGGGGTGAAGCGCATGATGCCGCGCAAGCCAAGGAATGGCGCCCAAAGGTAGCGATTCAGGTTCCAGGTGGACTTCGCAAAGTCTTCGTCCTCGAAGCGTCGGCCAGCCTCAATGACACCGACTTTGTAACCTTTCTCCGACAAGCGCAGCGCCGAAACGCTGCCGCCAAATCCAGATCCAATAATGAGCCAGTCGTAATCCAACGCTTGGTCTCCTACATCGACAGCGAGCCTTCGCGGAAGTCGGTCTTATCCAACCAGGCATTGATCAGCACCGGTACGCCATTACTGGCCGCCTCCCGGGCATCCTGTAAACAGGCTGCGGTCTGGTTCGCATGTTTTAGCAACAGGCCACGCCCGCCCAGCGCCGCCGCAACTTCGTGATAGTCGCTGCGCGCCAGCACGGTGCCAACATCGTCATTGAGCATCTTGACTTGCTCGCGTGCGATCTGCGTCCAGCCGGCATCATTACCGACTACTGCAATGACCGGAATGTTATGACGCACGAAAGTATCGAACTCGGCGAGGGCGTAGCCAACTGAACCATCGCCAAACAAAACCCAGACCTCGTGATCAGGCTTACACAGGCTTGCGCCAAGGGCGAAACCAGCGCCACAACCCAGCGTGCCGAAGACACCGGGATCCAGCCAGCTCAAAGGCTTCCTGGGTTTCACGATATACGAGGCCGTGCCGACGAAATCGCCACCATCGGCAACGATCACGCTGTTGTCCGGTAACTGAGAATCGACACTTCTACACAAATTGACCGGGTTAATAAATTCGCCGGACTTCGCTGCGTTCGATTCGATCTCGGCTTCGCGCGCACTATCCCGCTCAAGGAGCAGTTCCTGCCACTCCTCCCAGTGCTTGCTGGTGTCCGGCTGGAGAGCATCTGCCAGCGCGCGTAAGAACAGCCCGGCATCGGCGAGTGCGCCGATATTTGGGCGGCGATTGCGCTTTAGATCGACAGCGCTGCGATTCGCCGATATCAGACACGCGCTGCGCCGCACGTTCTGTCCGTAGTTCAGCCGGAAGTCCGATGGCACACCAGCGAGCATGACCAGGTCAGCCTCGCGTAGCGCTTTTGTTCGTTGATGCCGATGGTGCAATGGATGCGATTTGCCCATGAGTCCGCGTGCCATGCCCGACAGGTAAACCGGAACCCCGATACGTTCGATCGCCGCCGCAACGGCCGCTGCATGACTCGAGTCAACGAGCGCCTGACTGCCGACGACGAGTACCGGTCGCCTGGCATCGGCAATTCTCCTGGCCGCACGCGCGATGACATCGGACGATGGAGGCATCGCTCCTACTTCGCTGACCGATTCAATGTCGCTGGAATTGGCACCGGCGAACAGCCTGCCGGCCTGATAATTGAGATAGGTGCGCACCGCTCGGTCGGGTAACGACTTGCCCTGCGGCGTGCTTGCCGCGTACCACTCGCGTATGACCGACTCGTCGTACAACAGATCGACCGGGCACTCCACGAACACCGGACCGGGCACACCACTGCGTGCGATATGAAACGCCTTCGCCAGGGTCGGCGCGAGATCGCGAACGCGTGTGACAGCCTGTGCCCACTTTACATGCGGCTTGAACAACGCCATCTGGTCGATGTCCTGCAGCGCGCCACGGCCTTTCAAGACGGTCGCCGGAGCACCGCCAAGCAACACAACCGGCGATTGCGCAAGCTGCGCATTCTTCACGGCCGTGATCGTATTCGTGGCACCAGGGCCTGCTGTGACTGCCGCAACACCGGGTATACCTGTAATCCGTGCAACCGCGTCGGCCGCAAACACGGCCGTGGCCTCGTGACGCACATCGACAACACGGATGCCCAGATCTTTCGCGCCTTTGAGGATTGGGGAGATGTGCCCGCCACACAGTGTGAAGAGAAACTCCACACCGTGGGATTGCAGCACGCGTGCAATGCTCTCACCACCGTTCATACGTTGTTCTCCGCCCAGTCGAGATGGAATCCTTCGCCACTTACAATTGATGCCGACACCGTATGTGGTGCCGGATTGTCCGGTACGACAATACGGGCGTGGCTGTTAGCGAGCAAGTCACGTTCAATGTCAATGCCGGGCATGACAGCACGGAGCGTCAATCCGACATCCGTAAGTTCCAGCACCGCAAGGTCGGTGACATAAAAGACTTTTTTGCCACGCGCGAGAGCTACGCTGCCGTTGAACGTGACCTCGTTAACTCGATCGACAAGTTTGGGTTTGCCGGGCCTGTCGAGGCGCAAGCGCTCTCCGACGATGCTGACTTTGGAACCCTGCATCCACTTGCCGATGAACAGCACAGTGTTGGCCGATTCAATAATGCTTGATGCGCCACCCGGTCCGACATAGTCCAGCATGCGTGGCCCGCGATTCGACAGGTTGAGGTTGCCTGCGGAGTCTATCTGCAGGAACCCAAGCATGGTCGCGTCGAGATGCTCCCAATAGTGATGAAACATCCAGGCCGAGGACTCCAGGCGCCGCGGATTAATGGCCGCACCAAAGAAAATACCCGGTGCCGGTATTCCACCAACAGGGCCCGATTCAGTCGTAAATGTTATCCGTTTATGTGCGCCGTGCTCGCAAAGCACACGGCAGACCTCTTCTCCCAGTCCGACACCGATATTTATAGTGGCGCCTGCCGCGACGTTGTCGGTAAAGACTCTGGCTCCCAGCCGTGCCAGTGCATAGTCAACCGGACTGCGGCGCGGCGTAATCCCCAGCGTTTTGTTGATAAACCTGAGCCGCGAAAGCGCCTCGTGCTCATCTACATTCGCACCTGCCGTAAACATGGGCCAGTGCCTGTGCTGGGCCACCGATCCGGTCTGCTCATTGCGCGGATTAATGACGACAACGTCAACCTCGTCTGCTCGCAGCCCTATCGCAGCTTCGTCGTGTTCGATCAAACCGCAGACCGCCACGAATACGAGCCCGCCGTTGTGCCGAGCAGCGCGCGCGGCTTCGATATTTTCTGTAATGGTCGCTGCGTTGTGAAAATAGATGTTGCCGTC
>CAYTNO010000268.1:0-3737 GCA_964439125.1 uncultured Woeseiaceae bacterium
GTAATTGCCGTCGCGCACGACCAGTTCAGGCAGCTGGGCGAGGCAGGCATTCGCGCATTTGGCAAGCAGACCTCCGTGGTCTATGACATCAAATATGTACTGCCCGCCGACTCAGTCGACGGTCGTCTGTAGGAGCGGCCCATGGCCGCGATAAAGGTCAAAATTACATGAAAATTCTCGTCACAGGCGCAGCCGGTTTTATCGGCTTCCATACGTCCAGGAAATTGCTCGAACGCGGTGACACCGTCGTCGGCCTCGACAACTTCAATGACTATTACGACGTAGCACTAAAAGAAAGTCGCGCAGCCGTGCTCGACGGCTACGACGAATTCAAGATGGTTCGCATTGACCTGGCCGATCGCGACGCGATGGAAGCGCTGTTCGCCGAAGAAAAATTCGACAAGGTCGTGCATCTCGCTGCCCAGGCTGGCGTGCGTTACTCGATCGAAAACCCGCACTCGTACATCGAAAGCAATATCGTCGGTACCTTACATATTCTTGAGGGATGCCGGCACAACGATGTTGAGCATCTTACCTACGCGTCGTCGAGTTCGATCTATGGCGCAAACACGACGATGCCGTTCTCGATTCATCAGAACGTCGATCATCCGCTTGCGCTCTACGGCGCGACGAAAAAAGCCAATGAGCTCATGGCGCACACGTACTCGAATTTGTACAAGCTGCCGACAACGGGACTGCGATTCTTCACGGTGTATGGCCCGTATGGCCGCCCGGACATGGCGCTGTTCATGTTTACCAAGAACATCATCGAGGGTAAGCCCATCGATGTGTTCAACTACGGCAAGCACAGGCGCGACTTCACGTACATCGATGACATCGTCGAAGGTGTCGTCCGCACGATGGACCACACGGCGTTGCCGAATGAGGCCTGGGATCCTGCGAATCCGGATCCGGGCACGAGCATGGCGCCGTACCGCATCTACAACATCGGCAATTCGCAGCCGGTCGAGCTCATGAGCTATATCGAGGCGATCGAGGATTGCCTGGGCAAGAAAGCCGAGAAGAACCTGTTGCCGCTGCAGCCCGGCGATGTGCCCGATACCTGGGCTGACACCACCGACCTGGTAGCGGACGTCGATTATCAGCCGTCCACGCCTATTGAAGTGGGTGTCAAAAACTTCGTCGACTGGTATCTTGAGTTCTACAAAGACGAACTCAAGCAAAGTGCTTAATAGCGAGACCAGTGGTAGTCAACCGCTACACGAATAGACAACTCTCAGCCCAATACCCCACTGATTTACGGGCGTGGCAGGCGCTCAAGGAACACTATGGCGAGATGCGCAAGCGTGCCATCCCGGAGCTGTTTGCCAAAGATGCCCGGCGAGTGGAGCGCTTTACGCTCACCGCGGGCAACCTGACCCTCGACTATTCCAAGAACCTCGTTAATGCGGCCACGACGAAGTTGTTCGCACGACTGGCGAAAGAAGCCAGCGTGCCGGCAGCGATTGACGCGATGTTTTCCGGCGAAGCGATCAACAAGACGGAAGGCCGGGCAGTACTGCACGCCGCACTTCGCTCCAAGATCTCGGACCAGGTTGCGCTGGAGACACCGGGTGTCAGAGACGTGTGGCAAGTCCTCACCAACATGGAGGATTTCGTCGATGGCGTGCAGAGCGGCAAGATCAAGGGAAGTACCGGCAAGCGCCTGACGGACATCGTCAATATAGGCATTGGTGGCTCCGACCTCGGTCCGGTCATGGCGAGCAGGGCATTGCGAACGTACTGGAAAGACGGGATGCGTTTTCACAGCGTCTCGAATGTCGACGGTACGCAACTTGCGGACCTGAAAAAGGAGCTCGATCCGGAACAGACCTTATTCGTCATCTGCTCGAAAACATTCACGACGCTCGAAACGATGACGAATGCGCGTACGGCCCGGGACTGGATCATCGAGAATCGTGATGAGGTCGCGGTGCAATATCATTTCGTCGCGGCATCGACCAATCACGAAGCGATGGATGACTTCGGCATTCGTAGCGACTACCGCTTCGGCTTCTGGGATTGGGTTGGCGGCCGCTATTCCTTGTGGTCCGCGGTGGGTTTGTCGCTCGCTCTCGTTATCGGCATGGAAAACTTTCGCCGCATTCTTGCGGGCGGTCGGCAAATGGATCTGCATTTTCACCAGGCCCCGATGGGCGAAAACATGCCGGTGCTGCTGGCGATGCTCGGTAACTGGTACAACAACTTCTTTGCTGCAGAGTCGCAGGCGATATTGCCGTACGACAACCGGCTCGAACGCTTCCCGGCGTACTTGCAGCAATTGCAGATGGAGTCGAGCGGCAAAAGCGTGCGCATGGACGGCAAGCCCGTCAAGTGCGATACGGGCATGGTCATCTGGGGCGAGGCGGGCAACAACGCGCAGCATTCGTTTTACCAGTTGCTGCACCAGGGGACACGGCTGGTACCTGTCGACTTTTTGTTACCTGCGAAATCGTCGGGCGCGAGTCAGGAACAACAAGATCTCGCGATCACCAACTGCCTGGCGCAGTCCGAAGCGCTCATGGACGGCTTCAACGAGAAAGGCCTCGAAAAGTATCGTGTGCACAAAGGCAATAATCCGAGCAACACGATTGTGTTCGAAGAACTCACACCGGAAACGCTCGGTCAGCTCATCGCGCTATACGAACACAAGGTGTTCGTTGAAGGCGTCATCTGGGGAATCGATTCGTTTGATCAGTGGGGCGTTGAGCTAGGCAAGAAGGTCGCGAACAGCCTCGATGACAGCACGAATGCCTCGACAAAAGCTCTCTTGGCTCTCATTGACAAGCAGCGTTAGTGGTGCCCGTTAGTGGTGCCGGTGTTCACTTATTTACTTGTTTAGATTGCCGGCGCAGCCGGCTAATCGCTCGGGACAGTCCGGACTGATTGCGGTTGAAGTAGCGCGCGATTTCAGCATTAGATGCGATTCCGTTCTCGATGGCGGCCAGTCCAATTTCAGCCCGAATCGCGGAGTACTTGCGTTCCCTTGAGAAGGATTTCAACTCGGCTGCGGAGACATCGTGTTTCTGACAAATATCATGAGACAGCTCTGCAAGGGTTTGCCGCGCTGATGGTTGAGTCATATCGTGTGCAAGTGATGCGATGAACTCGTCGTCACCCAGAACACGCTGGTCGGCATCCGAACCATCTCTGAATTGCTGCGAAATTGAAGTCGGATAGTCTATTCGCATGAAGCGGGCGTATTGGCGTCGGGCGTCTCCGAGCGATTCGCCAAACGCCGACAGGACCCAGTCAAGGGTCAGCCAGTCGGGCGGACTTCCAGTTAGATACGCCTGATGGCTGCACCACGGATAGTCCGCTATCGCCTCAACCATGCCGGCGCGCAAGGGATTCAGGTGAATGTATCGGACCAGCTCCTTCAAGTAGGCATCAGCTTGCACGAGGATCGCTCGGTGCCGCCGCTCGAAGAGATGGCCTGTGCGCTGCATCTTCTTGTTGGTGGATCTGGCGTACTGGCTTGCGACGAGCCGCATGAACTCTGACAAAGGACGTTTGTGGCATTGAATTGCCATGTGCACGTGATTTGTCATCCAGCAATAGGCGTGCAGGCGATGTCCGTGCTCGTCGAGGCCATCTTCGATCAATGACTCCCATTGTTGCCGATCATCGGTATCAAAAAATATAGGCTGCCGGTCGTTGCCACGCAGAATGACGTGGTACAGACCACCGGGTACGTGAAGTCGAGGTTTCCTGGGCACGCGCCTGCCTAGGTAATG
>CAYTNO010000269.1:0-3722 GCA_964439125.1 uncultured Woeseiaceae bacterium
GTAACCGTGGTGGTCGTAACTGAGATCGGTCAGGTTGTCCGAGAAGTCGGTGAAGTTGTAGCCGACGCCAATTTTCAGGTGTTCCCCGAAGTAACGCGATACTGCGGCCAGCGCACCACTGCGGCTCTCGTCCAGATCCGGCATATCGAGCAATCGACCTTCCACAAGCAACTCCCAGTCCTTCCGGAACCGGTAGTCACCACGGATTACGTACAAACTAGCATTGTTGTCGAAGAACTCATTGCTCTCTCGATCCAGGCTGATCTGGCCGAGGCGATAAGCGTATTTGCCGCCGATCGTGATGTTTGGCGTAACGTCGTAGATCACGTCGACTGCTGCTATGTGGCTTTTCTGAATGAACTCAGTAGCAATGTTCTGCAAAGTTACCTGGTCACTGGTCGGCACGTTGTGGAAGTAGGTGTACTTCACTAACGTATTGAGTCGATCATTGTGCACCGGGCGATATGCATAACCGACAACCGCCTCGGTGAAGCCACCGTCATAGAATGTGCCCTGCGAGCTCTCGCTGTCGGAGTGATTCAGTTTGCCGACAAACCTGGCCGACGAACTGCTCTCATATTTGAAGCTGCTGCGGAATAGCCAGGTCTTTCTTTCTGTCTGCGTCAGATCCAGTTGCTGGGCGTCATCACTGCGGTATTCGACGCCGCTCGTGAACTGCAGCTTGTCGAGATTCAGGCCGAGCTGGATGCCTGTCGCCAACCGCTCGGTTTCCGCGCCGGTCTGCACATCCTGCAGCGTACCGATATCGGTCGTAAAGCCGAGGTTCCATTTCTTCGATGGCGCGAAATTGATACCCGTGCCATGCGTTAGTCCCGTCATCGACTGGTTGTACTGATAGCGTTCTTCGAGGAACACACTGGTGCTGTCCGCAATGCGTGACTTGACTCCCGCAACAAGATTACCTTCGGCGCCTTGCCCGCTTGGCAGCCCGTTAATCGAACGTTCGTTTTCGAGCGCGTAATTGAGGTACAGGCTCGTGTGATCGGAGTGCGTATAGTTGCTGCCGAGTTTGCCACCAGTACCAAGATCACCATCCGACAACTCACCGTCAAGACGAAGCTTATCGTTGATAAGGTAAGAGCCACCAACACCGAATCGGCCGTTCTCACGACGATCGCCAGTCGTGGATAGTGTGTCCTGCATGAACCCATAGACATCCCAGGTTGACTTGGAATCGTAACCGACTTGCAGTACTGCGTCGGTGCGCTCGCCCTGCTGCTGCGTGAGCGGCACGATGACCGAATTGTCGGTTCGTTCGTCCATGCGATAACCGGCACTCATGTTCCAGCGCTCGGTAATCTCGTAGCCGAACCTGAATTCGCTGGCATTGATTTCAATCGCCCGATCTTGCTCGCGGTTGTCTATTTTCGCGCCCAGTGAGAAGCGCTCGCCGATTGGTACGCTCAGGGTGCCACCAACACTCTTCGTATCCGTGAGCGCGGTCAGGCCAGGTGCCGAGTAACCAGCGTCAGCCTCCTGCACGTACAGGGTCAGCTTCGCATCGCTGAAGCTCACAAAGTCGTCAAGGCTGACGCTGATATCGGCGCGTGTTGCCGCCGCATCCGCATCGACAAACGCCGCCGGATCGTAGCCCGCGAACTCATAACCGCCATCGTTCGAGAATCGCGGCATCGCCACGAGACCTTCGCTGTTTGACTGCTGCAGCTTGAGCCAGGACTCCGCACTCTTGCGCACCGTCAGGTCGATGGCATTGAGACTGCTATCCAGGTCGTCCTGCTCATTGACGTTGGCCGTCACGCCTACTTTTACATGATCGCCAATCCAGTAATGCGCCTGTCCTCCCGTCGATAATGAGTCGATTTCGTCGAAGCCCGGCGTGTACTCGTAACGTACGACGAGATAGGCATGATCGCCGGATACCGAGCCGCTGCGCACCAGTAAATTGTCGCCGGCGCTAGACGCCAGTGGTTCGGCCAGCAGGACACGACCCTGCAGGTAATCGACGTCATAGTCCATGGCCGGCGTCAGGTTGCGCACACTGGTTACAAGCCCCGACGTTTTGTCGCGCGTTTCGATGCGCACGCGCTCGGAGCCCGCAAGAATGTCCTGGCGTTGCAGGAAGTACAGCGAACCGCCCGTGCCCAGGAATTCTTCGCGACTGCCGATCGTGCCCGGCTCCGCGGCAAAGCCATCAACGACGAAGCGCCGCTCGCCGAACTCGGTGGTTGCCTCGGACTGATAATGCAAGTTCGCGCCGTAAAGACCACGGTCGACCTGCGCCAGTTCGTTGTTCATGTAGGCAACCTTGAAATTACCCCACTGGCCGTAGTCATCGTCTTTACCGAGGCGCACAAAGAACTTGCCCATCGTCGGTGCCATCTCTTCGACAGTCGCGTCGTCACCGAAAGTCGGGTAGTAATAATCCGCGTCGATTCGCCGGAACAGCGAGTCCGGTGACTTGTCCATAAAGTTGCTGAAGATGTTGTCGATCGATCCTTCACGCGTATCGGCGCTGGCCATCAGTTTCCAGTGCTCGCCAAATTTGCCGTTGACGAAAAACGCCAGTCGACCGTCGACATTGGAGTCGTACTCGTAATCGGAATTTTCGCCCTGCAATAATTCTATCGGACCGCTCGCCGTCCCTTCGGAGAAGGTCACGTCCGCCATGCCCACGTAGAACCAATCTCGCTCCTTGAATTCGAGGTCGCGCAGATAGAGCTCACCGTTACCCTCATTGTCCACGACGGCCACTTCCACCGTGTGCGATCCTTCAGGCAGGATTTCCTCGGTCATGAAGCTGCCGTTTTCGTCGACGGGTATCGGACGACCCGCAACCCAGACTTCCTGCTCCTCAGCAATGCCCGTACCGCGAACATTGACGGTGCCGCTGGAAAGCCCGATGTTGTGCATGCTCAGGCCGCTTTCGCCGTACGCCGAAAGCAGTTCAGAATTCTGCTCGTCGGTGGCGACCTCTTCGTCGGCTTCTTCGGTTTCTTCGGCTTCTTCGGCTTCGGGCTGCTCGTAAACAACCAACAACGGTTGCGCCCGCGTTTCATCGAAATTGCCATCCGTACCGTAAGCGCGCAGCACGTAAGCCAGTTCACCGACCGGGCCCTCGAAAGCGGCAACCGGCGGCTCCCACTTACCAGCGCTGTCCACGCCGATCTCGATAATATCGAGCGGTTCCGACTCGGCCGACTGGCCGTTGTAGAAAACCCGTACTTCAGCGCGATCGATGAAGTGCGAATAATTCGTGTACATGCGGAAGTTCACCGCTGATGCCTGCGTGTACAACCAGAAACCGGCAGAGGAGTTCAGCGGACTCGAATCCAGTGCCTGCGACAGTTCGATTCGATCCGGGCTCGCTGCAACACTGAGTCGCGGCGCCGAGCGCAGGTTGTCGTAACCGAACTGAATGTCTGCCCTCTTCATCGCGACGTCGGTACAACGCTGAATGTCGGACGAGCTGCGCTTCGGATCGTCAATCGGTTCACCATTAACGGTAATGCGCATCAGGTTCAGGCCAAGTGGGTTCTCCGGGCTAAGCTCGCGAGTGACGCGAGTAATATCGACGCCCTCGTAATCATCGAGAATCGCCAGTTCGTCATACACGACCTGCACGGCAACGTGAGAAGTATCACCCTGGATAAATCCGGCATTGACGACATCCGACGAATGTACAAAACCATGGCCTTCGAATTCGGTTTGCGACGCTTCAAGTTGCATGTCTCCGGCAACAG
>CAYTNO010000270.1:0-3720 GCA_964439125.1 uncultured Woeseiaceae bacterium
TTTGTTGAGGCATTGCAACGAGAAGTCGACGAGCTGCATCGTAATAATGTACGCCTGGAATTCATAGGGGCTCGCGAGAGCCTGCAAGCCAACCTCGTCGAGAAGATTGCCAATGCTGAAGAGCAGACCAGTTCGAACACAGGCCTGCGGTTATTGGTTGCGGTTGCCTACGGTGGACGTTGGGATATTGCTCAGGCTGCGAAGCGCCTGGCCGGTCGTGCAGTTGATGGTCAAATTGCAGTAGACGACATCAATGATGCGGCTTTTGCACAGGAGCTTCAGTTGGGCGATTTGCCGGATCCGGATCTTTTGATCAGAACCGGCGGTGAGCGGCGAATTAGCAATTTCCTGCTCTGGCATCTGGCGTATTCGGAGCTGTATTTTTGCGACACGCTGTGGCCGGATTTCGGTGAGGAGCAGTTTGATGCAGCATTGGATTTCTTCGCACAGCGGCAGCGCCGATACGGCCATACCGCTGAGCAGGTAGAGGCAGTTAGTTCATGAAGCAGAGGGTAATTACAGCCGTTGTCGCCTTGCTGCTGCTGGCGATAGTCCTGTTTTTCGTTCCGCCGATGGTCGCTCAGGTCGTTATCATTGCAGTGATTCTCGCCGGGGCCTGGGAGTGGTCCGCGTTTCTTGGCGCGTCCGGCAACGGCGTGCGATTTATGTACGTAGGTGGCATCGGAGTTTTGCTCGCGGCGGTGACATTGGCGCCCGGTGTGGATGCCAGCCTGGTGTTCAAAATCTCAATGGTGTGGTGGATGATTGCGTTTGTATGGACATTTTTCTATCCAACAGCTATTCCGATCGCCGTTCGCTGGATTGTTGGGATCCTGATCCTCGTTCCGGTGTACCTGGCGCTGATTAGGCTCTACCAAGCCGGTCCTTCCATATTGTTGTTTGCGTTATTGGTTATCTGGGTGGCAGACAGCGGAGCGTTCTTTGCAGGCAAGACCATGGGCAAAGTTAAGCTTGCCCCGAGTATTAGCCCGGGCAAGACCTGGGAAGGCGTTATCGGTGGGCTTGTTGCTGTTGGTCTGTTAGCGCTTGCACGATCCGTCTGGGTCGAAACGGATCTCATGGTTTTTGTGCCGTTTTGCCTGGCGGCCGGGTGTTTGTCCGTTATTGGTGACTTGACGATCAGTATGTTTAAGCGCAATGCCGGCGTTAAGGACAGCGGTACACTGTTTCCGGGCCATGGTGGCGTGCTCGATAGAATCGATAGTGTTGCTGCAGCGGCGCCATTATTTGCGCTGGGCGCGACTTGGGCGGGACTAAAATGACCCGTCGTTCAGTTTCAATTCATGGAACAGACGTGACACTGGTTGGAACTGCTGCCAGTGTCTCAAGTCAATACTATGCGATGAGCATTCGTTAGAGGATATGGCTATCAATGGGTGATGCACTAATAAGTGTCCTGGCTTTCGTCGTCGCGATCAGCATTCTCGTGACGATCCATGAATATGGTCACTATATTGTCGGTCGCTGGGCTGGCATGAAGGTACTCAGGTTTTCCGTCGGGTTTGGGAAGCCTGTCTGGACATGGGTGCGCGGTAAAGACCGCACCGAATTTTGTATTTCAGCCATACCGTTGGGCGGATACGTTCGCTTTCTCGATGGACGTGAAGGACCAGTCGACCCCGAAGACGAAGGCCGGGCGTTCGATCACCGTCCAATACCCGCAAGAATTGCTGTGCTACTGGCGGGGCCGTTGTTCAATTTCCTGTTTGCGATCTTTGCCTACTGGGTTTTGTTTCTAAACGGAATTCCGACATTGCAGCCGGCGGTGGGTGATGTTGAACCGCAGTCTTACGCGGCTCGAGCTGGTTTGGAGTTTGGCGACAAGATAGTCGCGGTCGGCGAAGTCGACACAGATGACTGGGAATCAACACTCGTCAATATCTTCGACCAACTCGTCGGTGACGGACGAGTTCCTCTGACGCTGGAATCTGAGGACGGCCGGCAACGTCGCGCGTTGATCATGGTGGGTGAAGATGCGTCACGGCTAACTGAACCCAACATGCTATTTGAGGGGCTGGGTTTCGAACCCTGGCAGCCACCAGCAGTTATCGCAGAGCTGACCGAGGGCGGTGCGGCGGCTGCTGCCGGCATGGCCGTCGGAGATCGAATCGTCTCGATAGACGGAAACAGCATTAGCAATTACTCAGATTTGATTGAGATCGTAGCCGCAAGACCTGATGAGCCTGTTTCGGTCGCTTACTTCAGGGACGGCAGGCAATTCGAAATTGATGTCGTCCTGGGGCGTCAGGAAGTGGAAGGCGAAGTGCGCGGTTTACTGGGTGTGCGTGGCTCTAACGACTATGGGGATTATGCGCACCTGCGTAAATTCGGCCCTATTGAGTCAGTGACTCAGGCAACGCAACGGACGTGGACATCAACCGTGTTTACACTGCGCATGCTCGGACGCATGGTAACGGGCGATGTGTCGATAAAGAACATCAGTGGCCCTATCAATATTGCGCAATATGCCGGCAGTTCAGCGCGCCGCGGTGTCAATGAGTACCTCGCGTTTCTTGCGCTAATCAGTATCAGTCTCGGTGTGCTGAATTTGTTGCCGGTACCGGTTCTTGATGGCGGGCAAATCGTGTTTCAGTCGATCGAGCTCGTGAAGGGCAGTCCGTTGTCGGAGCGATCGCAAATAATAGGTCAGCAGTTCGGTATTTTCGCGCTTATTCTCTTAATGAGCTTCGCGTTTTATAACGACATTGTGAGAATAGTGAGCTAGGTGGGAAATTCGCACTTAATGAGAGATGACAAGAAAAACATGAATTCGCGTTGTAAGAAATTTCGATTGGCTGCCCTGGGGTTGTGCCTGCTGCTGCCACTTTCTGCATTTGCTCAGGAGGAGTTCGTCGTGCGCGATATGCGCGTCGAAGGCCTGCAAAGAATCGCTGAAGGAACGGTTTTCAATTACCTGCCAATAAACGTGGGTGACAGAGTCGACAATATCCGCATCCAGGAGTCGATTCGTGCGCTATACGGTCAGGGACTGTTCGACGATATCGAAATACGTCGTGACGGCGATACGTTGATTGTTGCCGTGAGAGAACGGCCGTCCATTGAGAGCTTCGGAATCGAAGGTAATAAGGACATCAAGACAGAAGATCTTATGGAGTCCCTGCGCGGCGTCGGCCTGGCCAAAGGCAGAACCTTCGATCGATCAGTGCTGGATAGCGTGGAGAGTTTCATGCGCGAGCAGTATTACGATCGAGGCAAGTACGGTGTTGTCGTCGACACGTCGGTTCTGGAACGTCCAAACAATACGGTTCGCATCCAGATTAATGTCGTCGAGGGCGATCGCGCGAAAATTCGTCAGGTCAATATCGTTGGCAACACGGTTTATGAAGAAAAGGAGATTCGCGAGACATTTGAGCTAGATACCGCGAACTGGTTGTCATGGATTCGACAAGATGATCGCTATTCCAAGGAAGCGCTTGAGGGCGACCTTGAGATTCTGCGTTCCTATTATATGGACCGTGGCTATGCCGATTTTCGTGTTGATTCAACTCAAGTAGCGATCTCACCAAACAAAAAAGACATTTTCGTAACGGTAGGAATCCACGAAGGCGAGCTGTATACGGTTTCGAATGTCAAAATTGTTGGCGATTTGGCTATTCCCGAGCAACAGTTACGTGCGCTTGTGCTTGCCCAGCCAGGCTCTGTATTTAACCAGAACATGTTGACACAGTCTGGCGAACT
>CAYTNO010000271.1:0-3692 GCA_964439125.1 uncultured Woeseiaceae bacterium
CCCTGGCGCGAGGCAGAACGCAAAAAACGCCAACGTGATTTCGGTGTCGCAATGGCCGGCGGTGTCGTTGCGGCAATTGCTGGTATCTTGGTAACGATGTTTGTGTTCTCACAAATGATCGACACTCAGGAATCTCGCAACGCACGACTCACGGCTGAAATCGTTGAGCTCGAAAAGAGCATTACGGAAATTGATGGTCTCGAGCGCCAGAAGGAACGTCTGCTTGCGCGCATGGAGATCATCGAACAGCTGCAGCAGAGCCGACCGGAAATCGTTCACCTGTTCGACGAGATGTCGCGACAAATGCCCGAAGGTGTCTACCTGACCGGTATGAAACAAACCGGTTCGCGGGTCGAGATTCGCGGAATCGCTCAGTCGAGTACGCGCGTTTCAGCGCTGATGCGGCAAATCGACGCATCTGAATGGATGGCAGACCCGGATGTCGAGAAGGTTGAGACAACGCAGTCAGGCGCATCGCGTCAGGCTGAATTCGTACTCTATCTGAAGCAGGTGCATCAGGGTGGCGAAGCGGAGGAAGAAGTATGAACGTCGTCGAAGAGCTAAGAAGTCTCGACGTCAATGACGTTGGACGTTGGCCGACATTGTTCAGAGTGGCTGTAATCGCGATCGTCTTTGTGGCTGTCCTCGGTCTCGGAGTCTATTTCACGATTATCAAAGACAAATCTCCGCAACTCGAACGTGCCAAGGCGGAAGAGAACGCGTTAAGCGATGTGTTTGAGAACAAAGCACGCAAGGCGGCGAACTACGACGCCTACAGAGCACAGCTCACGCAGATCGAGCAGTCTTTCGGCACGATGCTCAGGCAGCTTCCCGGTGAAACCGAGATTCCCAGCCTGATCGTCGATGTTTCCCAGACCGGCCTTGCCGCCGGCTTGCAGGAAAGGTTGTTCCAGCCGCAGCCGGAAATTCCAAAAGACTTCTATGCCGAGAAGCCTATCAAGATTCGCTTTTCCGGCAGCTATCATGAGATCGCTAACTTTGTCAGCGGTGTTGCAGCCTTGCCGCGTATTGTCACGCTGCACGACATGAACATCACCCCTGAAAATCAGGATGCTTTCGATCAGCTGAGCATAGAAGTGACCGCACAAACTTATCGCTATATTGATGAGGGAGTAGAGTAATCATGAATATTTCCTTCATTATTCGTAATACAGCGGTGCTGGCGCTTTGCGCTGTTGGCCTCGCCGCATGCGGTGGCAACATGGATGACCTTGATGAGTACATCAACGAGGTTAAAGCACGCCCAGGTGGCCGCATTGACCCCTTGCCCGAAATCACGCCGTACGAAGTCTTTATGTACGTGGCCGATGCCGAAGGCGTCCGCTCTCCATTTATCCCCGACACGCCGCAAGTTACAACCAGCGGCGCTGCCGGCGGGGTAGGCCCCGACCCGGATCGCCTTACCGAGTTTCTCGAAAGCTTTCCCCTGGACACATTGCGCATGGTCGGCACGCTGTATATTGGTGACACGATGTACGGACTTGTACAAACAGCTGACGGGCTAATTCACCGCGTCATTCCCGGCAATTTCTTGGGCCAGAATGACGGACGAATTACAATAATCACAGAATCTGAAGTTGAACTTGTTGAAATAATTTCTGACGGGATAGGCGGCTACATCGAAAGGGATGCCGCTGTAAGTCTCTCGGACTGATGCCTGAATGGAACTGGGAGTAATTGGAATGGTGTTCAAAATCAAACAGTCGGCCGCACGTAGCGTTGCGCTAAAGCTGACCGCGTTAGCACAGGTCGCACTCCTGTTGTTTGTGGGATCTGCCGCAAATGCACAGGAAGGTAACCGGCTGCAGGACATTCAGATCCAGAGCCTGCCCGGTGACCGGGTGGAACTGAAACTGATCATGAGTGGAACGGCTCCCGAGCCGCTTGCATTCACGATCGACGATCCGGCGCGCATAGCGCTTGATCTGGCCGACACCACGCTTGGACTCACGTCTCGGCGACGTGATGTCAATATGGGCCCCCTCGATACTGTTTTGACGGCAGAGGCAAACGGTCGCACACGCGTCGTTCTGAACCTCGGCACGATGGTCGCCTACGAAACACGGGCCAGCGGCAACATCGTGACGATTATCCTGGGCGATGGTGAGGACTACAGCGCCGGCACAACCCAGTTCGCCGCTGCTGCTACAGCCCAACCATCTTATGCCAGCTCGGGTAGCCGCGCCATTACGAGCGTCGACTTCCGCCGCACACGTGATGGCGGTGGACGGGTTGTCGTAAATCTGACGGATCCATCCACGCCGGTCGACATTCGCCAGGAAGGCGGACGTGTTGTCGCCGTGTTCAAGGAAACAAGCCTGCCTGCTGAGCTAATGCGTCGTCTCGATGTTATGGACTTCGCTACTCCCGTAACAACGGTTGATGCGCTGCGCACGAACCTCGATGCGCGCATCGTAATTTCCGCTGACGGCAAGTATGAGCAGCTTGCGTATCAGTCGGACAACGAGTTCACGATCGAAATCAATCCGGCTGCTGCGGCTCAGGAAGACGGGTCCACGTTGTTTTCGGAAACCAAAGAATATGAAGGTCAGCGTTTAACACTGAACTTCCAGGACATCGAAACTCGCGCTGTATTGCAACTGCTGGCGGAAACATCGGGACGCAATATTGTCGTGTCCGATACTGTTCAGGGTAACGTCACATTGCGTCTTCGCAACGTACCGTGGGATCAGGCTCTCGACATCGTCATGACGACGAAGGGTCTGGACATGCGCCAGAATGGGAACGTAATTATCGTTGCACCGGCCGAAGAAATTGCTGCACGTGAAACAGCTGATCTGGAAGCGAAACAGGCGATCAGCGAACTTGAGCCGATTTATTCGGAGTTCCTGCAGGTTAACTATGCGAAAGCAGGTGATCTTGCCGCGCTGATCAGCGCTGAAGGTAGCGGTGGCAACTCGATGATGTCCGAACGCGGCAGCATTGCTGTTGATGATCGCACCAACACCCTGCTGATTCAGGATACGGCCGAACGCTTGCAGGACATTCGCCGCATGGTGACGACGCTTGACGTTCCCATTAGGCAGGTTCTTATTGAATCGCGCATTGTTGTCGTCAGCGACGATTTCAGCCGTGACCTGGGCGTGCGCCTTGGCCTTACAGGATTCAACGAGAGCTCGGATGGTCTTTCGGTGATTTCGGGTTCAGGTGCTGGTACCGACACGATGATCAATTCCGCACTCGATAATCTCGCTGATCCGGCGAATGGCACCATCTACCCGATCGAGGTGCCGCAGCTGGGCAATCGTTACAACGTTAACGTGCCGATTACCGATGCTGCCGGACGCTTTGCCCTGGCTATACTGGACGGTGATTTCCTCGTAGACCTTGAGTTGACAGCGCTTGAAGCGGAAGGTCGTGGTGAGATCGTATCGACTCCGCGTGTGATCACGGCAAACCAGAAGGAAGCCCGCATCGAGCAGGGTGTTGAGATTCCTTATCAGCAATCCGCTTCTTCGGGTGCCTCTACGATTCAGTTCAAGAAAGCCGTATTGAGCCTGACAGTTACACCGCAGATCACGCCGGACAACAACATCATCATGGATCTCAAGGTCCACAAGGATAACGTTGGTGACATCATCTCGACCGGTGGTTTGGGAGGCACGGTACCGAGTATCGATACTCGCTCGGTAGAGACCCAGGTACTCGTT
>CAYTNO010000272.1:0-3688 GCA_964439125.1 uncultured Woeseiaceae bacterium
TTCCTCCGGCATCGAGTCGTGTTGACTACGTAGAGGTCGCAGCCTGACAGAGACTCAACGAGTGCCTGACTTGTTGGCGGAGCGGGTGGGATTCGTAATTCCGGTTGACGATGCGAAAATCAGTGCCGCAATAGCGTACAAAACCAACGCGACCATGATGACAAAGACAAAGCCAAATTCGATTGCGAGCAGGGTGGCTAGAACCGCGCTAATGACCGACGCAAAGCCATTGATTCCCCAGGCCCACGGAATGAAATTGGGCGCGGTTGCGGCAACGTGTTTGAGCCCCAGCGGAAACGGCATGCCCATACCGATGGCGAGAGGCGCAATCAACATGATCGATATCACTATTCTCACAGGGTCGGAATAGCCGATGCAGCGCTGAAAAATCAAGGGCAACAGGATCACGTACAAGGTTGTAAGCAACGCGATGCCGCCGACGGCAATGGCGACGGATGAGGGACGGTTTCCATCGAGTTTCCCGGCAAGGCTCTCCGACCAGGCGCTACCGAGCCCGGCGAATACGAGAAAACCACTCAGAACAACGGCAACCGAATACAGCGGATGACTAAGGAACAGAATGAACTTCTGGATGAACGCCATTTCGATGAACAGAAATGCCAAGCCGAGCAGCAGAAAGTAAGCGCCCATGCGCGGGCCTGTGCCCGCCGGCCAGTTACGCTTTACGCAGGAAAGTGGCAACAGGATCAGTACGAGCCCGGCGACCGCCGCCTGCAACAAGGTTGCGATCAGAATCAGGTAGCCCCATTCGATCAGCCCCGCGCCACCGACCCGACGCAGCGCGATTACTTCAGGAAGTGTCGCCCATTTGAAAAAGTGAAAGTAGTACGGTCGGTTGTCCGTTGCAGGCTGAATGTAAAACTTGTAGCGCTCGGCGAATTCGTTGGCGCGCGGTCCGAGTAGTGCCTTGGTGCCATCGTAAAGATACGGCTGATGCAGCAGATTGAATCGATTAACGTCGCTCGCCAGAATACCCGGAAACCAGGCTGTGTCGAATGAGCGCGACTGTGCAAACTCCCGTATCGACTCGATGTCGTCAGGCATCAAGGCGCCATTCTTGATGAGCAATGTACTCGTGTTCCAGCTGCGAATTACAGCGAGCTGTTGCCCGGGCTCGCTCACTCCCGTCGTGCGCAGTACATCAATCGCGGTCGCTACGAGTTTCAGGCTGTCGCGCGGCGGCAATTTCAACCAGCGCGTGATAGCGAGCATGCCTCCGGGCGTCGTGTGATTGAGGTATTCGTGAATGGCCTCCACCGTGTAAATATAGCTTTCGCTTTGCGAATGAACACCGGCACCGGACGCACCGAAGGAATCGAGCAGGCCGATGTGGATCAGGTCATATTGGGTGCCGCTCTGAGCGACGAAACCGCGCGCCTCATTGGTGTGCACGGTTACGCGCGGATCGTCATAAACAAAGCCTGCGAAATCCGCGTACGTCTCTCGGACGAGTTCGGTCATTTGCGGATTAAGTTCTACCGCGTCGACGCGGTTTGCGCCGTGATACAGCGCGAGCAACACGTCGCTGCCACCGCCGGCACCGAGAATCAGGACGTCAGGTTTGGTGAGCAGAGCGTAAGGTAGGGCCGCCGTGATATCGCCCAGGTAGCTGACCGAGTTGAGATCACCATCGAAGCGCGTGATTGCACTCATACCATCGGCGTCTGTAAACACGGCAAGCTGCTCCGGCGGGATATGAGGAGTATTGAAACTCAGGCCCGGCGCATAACGGATGGGCACCGTCGGGCTCTCGACGACCGTGAGAAGCCCTAGCGGACTAGACGACATATCCAGCACCCGGCTGTCGATGACCTGCAGCGCCTGGCTCAGCCCCTTGTATTCCGAGGTACGCAGCCCAAGCTGACTTTGCGGAATGCCGCTGACTAGCAGTGCGAACCATAAAAGCTGAACAGCCATCAGCGGCGCACGAGCGGAGGACCGTGTGCTCATGATGACCGACGCGATGAGCGGCAGCGTCATCAGCACAATGAGTGCATCCTGAGGAATGAACGCGAACAGCGTGCCGATAATCAGAACGGCGCCGAGCCCCGCGCCAAAAAGGTCGAAGAAATAGATGCGACTGATGTGCATGCGCCGGTACGTAAACGCCAGACCGATACACGAAGCGGCAAAGAAAAACGGCACGAAGAACACGACGTAGATGAGACTAAGGTAAAAGAACTGCCTTGAGTCCCAGACGATTTCCAGCGCGTTAAAGGGCACACGCTGGCCAAGCGCGAAACACACGACCATCGTGATACTGAAGAGCAGAGCACTCGCCGCAAATGCGGTCTCGAATCGAGACTCCAGTCGAGACTTGAACAGCGCAATAAATGTGCCGCTGGCACCATAGCCGAGCAATGCGAGGCTGATAATCATGTACGCAAAGTGATGCCACTGCACTATGGACAGGACGCGCATCAACAGTAGTTCGTAGCCAATTGCCCCTGCGGAGACGAGCAGCGTTGCAGGAAACAGGCGGCGCACGGGGACGCGTCTAGTGCTCGCCGGTCAGCGGCACAAAGCGGACGGCGCCGAATTGCCGGGTAATGATCTCTCCCTTTTCGGTCTTTTCGAGCAGCAGCAGTGTTTGCGTCATGAAGCGACCGCCCACCGGAATCACCATTCGGCCACCCGGCTTCAGCTGTTCAATCAGCGGCGGTGGCACGTGGCTGCCGGCAGCCGTGACGACGATGGCGTCGAATGGTCCGTGCTCTTCCCAGCCGTAATAACCGTCACCGAGCCGGGTCGTAATATTTTTGTAGCCAAGCCTGGCAAGATCTGATTTCGCGCGGGTGGCAAGTGCCTCGATAATTTCGATGCTGTAAACGTGGTCGACGAGTTCGGCGAGGATCGCCGCCTGATAGCCCGAACCCGTGCCCACTTCGAGAACGACGTCATCGGCATCAAGCTCAACGAGTTCCGTCATGAGCGCGACGATGTAGGGTTGCGAAATCGTCTGGCCATGTCCGATCGGCAACGGTCGGTTCTCATAGGCGGAACGTCTCTCCGGTTGCGGCACGAGTTCGTGGCGCTTCACGGTGCTCATCGAGGTCATCACGGCACCACTAATCCTGGCTTCTTCCGTATCGCCCACGAATTGCGCATAGCGCTGCAGTTCTTCAACCATTGCGACTCGCGCGGCCGTGTAGCTGGCCTCTTCTGCGAAAGCGGCGATCGATACGAATAACAACAGGTGAGTCAGCATCTTCATTCAGACAAACATCCATGCGCCATAGCCCACAACAACATCCCGATCATCGGTCGTATCCGCAGAGTTTCTCAGGTCGAGGGTTGTCACTTTCATTCCACGCCGTTTCGCGGCGATGAGCAGGCCTGCAACCGGCGTCGCACCGCAGGCCATATCATGATTGATCTGCCCGGCGTCGAGTTCTTCGATGGCCTGGCAAGTCATAGCGTCTAATGCGCGAGCGTCATCGTATTTCAGGTAATGGCTCAAGTCTGAACTGATGACGATCAGCGTTTCCGGCCCACCCCACAGCGCATCGAGAACCTGCGACACTAATTCGGGCTTCGCATCGCCAACGACGATAGGAACGACGGAAAAGTCTCCTAGCAGCACCTGCAGGAACGGCAGGTGCACCTCGAGGCTGTGTTCATTCCGATGCGACTCATCAAATATCTGCACGCCGGGGAAATCCAGGCT
>CAYTNO010000273.1:0-3685 GCA_964439125.1 uncultured Woeseiaceae bacterium
ACAAATCGAAACTACGTAACCCGGGCACTTGGCGTCGAGCCTACTGTCGAGGTCGAAGTGCACGAATATGAGGTACTTCCAGACGACATTTACGTATTGTGCTCCGATGGCTTGCCGGACATGGTTGAAGATGAGGACATTCACTTAACTATCAGCACTTTTAGTGATAGTCTTGATGTCGTTGGTAAGCAGTTGATTGAATTAGCAAATGACAACGGCGGACGCGACAACATTTCGGTGATGTTGGCCCAAGTCATAGCCCCGTTTGCGGCGAAAAAAGGCTTGTTCGTCAAGCTTGCCAAGATGTTCCGCTCGTAAAGGGTGCAGGGTAACTGGAGATTGCAGGATGCAAGAGCGACACGGCTGCGGTGCAGTCGTCCTCTTCGATCGTCTACAGCGCCTCTGTTTTGATTTTGTCTCACTGAGATCGGCTAAATGGCACGTTTAATTCTTAGTCTGGACAACCAGGTTCTGGCTGAATACAACATGACGAAGGAGCGCTACACGGTTGGGCGCCTCCCGGATAACGATGTTCGCATCGACAATCCCGCCGTCAGTGGGCACCACTCCCTGATCATTAACATCCTCAATGATTCGTTTCTTGAGGATCTTAATAGCACCAACGGCACATACGTCAATGGCAAGCTAATTAAGAAGCATGCCTTGCAGCACGGCGATGTCATCACTATTGGGCATCATCAGCTTCGATTCGCTGATCAGCAAGTTAGTGAGCCTGAGCAGGATGAATTCGAAAAGACCATGGTCATTCCGGCCGGGCAACAAAATGCCGATCAGCTCGCGAAAGCTGAAAAAGCTGCGGACATGGCTCTTGCAGCAGTAGATGAGGCTGGTGAAGGGGTGAAACTGGATCCCGAAGAAGCGGCTGCTCTCGAAGAAGAACCCAAGACGCCATCACTTGGCGAGAAGATGGCTGAGGAGCGCGCGAGCCACGGCGCAACGGCTGCCGGCATAGATCCAAGCTCTATTCCCAATGCACTTCCGATGGCCAAATTGCAGGTTTTGAGCGGCTCGTTCGCTGGCCGTGAACTGGAACTTACGAAGGCGCTGACTACACTAGGCAGGCCCGGTGTTCAGGTTGCTGCAATCACGCGCCGTAAAGAAGGTTATTACATTGTGCACGTGGAGTCTGGCAAGGAAGATGACTACCCGCTGGTCAACGGTCAACCAATTGGTGCGCAGGCCAAGAAGCTTGCTGATAACGACGTTGTACAGCTGGCAGGTGTGAAAATGGGGTTCTTCGCCTCGTAATTGTGGCGAACGAACCGACCGGAGTGCAGACCCCGGCGGTCAGGGATAGCCTTCCTCCGAATACGTGTCGGGAGCCCAATTCTCGAATTTCGTATAGCGTCCGACAAATGTAAGCGGGAAGTCCCCGATCGGGCCGTTACGTTGCTTCGCAATCGCAATGTCGGCAATACCCTTGCGCGGTGTGTCCTGGTTATAGACCTCTTCACGATAGATGAATACGATCAGGTCAGCATCCTGCTCGATGGCGCCCGACTCACGAAGATCAGACATGACCGGGCGTTTGTCGGTTCGTTGTTCCACACCGCGATTCAACTGTGACAGCGCTATTACCGGCACCGAAAGTTCTTTTGCAAGAGCTTTCAACGACCGTGATATCTCGGAAATCTCGGTAGCACGGTTTTCCTTGCTGCCGGGCACTGCCATCAACTGTAAGTAATCGATAACGATGAGTCCGAGACCGTGCTCGCGCTGCAACCTGCGTGCCCGTGCTCGTATTTCGGTTGGCGACAATGCCGGTGTGTCATCGATGAACATTGGCGCTTCTGACATCAGCTGCACAGCGGTATTGATGCGTGACCAATCTTCGTCCGGAAAACGACCGGTACGCAGGTGCGTCTGGTCTACACGACCCAGCGAAGAGATCATGCGAAACGCAAGTTGCTCGGATGGCATTTCCATCGAGAAGATGGCCGTCGGTACTTTGGAGCCAATAGCTGCGTTCTCGGCAATATTTACGGCCAACGTGGTCTTACCCATCGACGGTCGACCGGCGATGATGATGAGATCACCAGGCTGCAAGCCTGCTGTCAGTTTGTCGAATTCGTTGTAACCGGTCGATATGCCGGTGATATCTCCGTCCGACTGGTGCAGCAGATCGATACGATCAACCGCGCCGGGCAGAATGTGTTTTAGAGCTTTAAACCCTGATTTCCCGCGCGCGCCCGATTCGGCGATCTGAAATACCAACCGCTCTGCATCGTCTACGATTTCCGAGGCTGGGCGGCCATCTGTGGCAAATGCTGCACCACTAATTTCATTACCGGCCGAAATGAGTGACCGCAACATTGACCGCTCACGCAGAATCTTGGCGTAGGGGCGCGCATTTGCGGCCCCGGGGGTTTCATTAGCGAGCGTCGCCAGGTATTCAAGTCCACCTGCCTGATCAAGCTCGCCACGACTATCGAGCGACTCGGAAACGGTGACGACATCGCAGGGGCTGGCGTCCTCGGCGAGAACGGCGATGGCCGTAAAGATTAGCTTGTGATCTTTGCGATAAAAATCCTCGGCCGTTACGACGTCCGCTATCTTGTCCCAGGATTTGTGGTCGAGCATCAGGCCGCCGAGCAATGACTGCTCCACTTCTATTGAATGCGGCGGTACTTTGAGGCGCTGCTCAGCACCCCCGGTTGCCATACCATCATCCAATGCTCGAACCATATGAAGCAATCTCCGGCCAGATTTTCCCTGCCACTAAGGTAACACAGGGAGGCAGTGCTTTAGTCGGAAGAGATGACTCGAACGGTAACTTCAGCATCCACTTCACTGTGCAGATGTATGCCGATGGGATAATCACCAAGTTCATGGATCGGACCATCGGGCATGCGAATTTCACTTCGCTCAACCTGCACCTGAACCTTTTCAAGCGCCTCGATAATATCAACCGGACCGACCGAGCCGAACAACTTGTCCTCGCTGCCAGCATTAGCCGTAATGACCAGCTCAAGACCTGTCAGGGTCTTCGCCCTCGCCTGCGCAGCTACGAGATCTACGGAGGCTGCTTTTTCGAGTTCCGCACGTCGGGCATCAATAGCCTTGACGTTTTCCGGTGTCGCAAGTGCGGCCTTACCGTGTGGGATCAGGAAGTTCCGACCGTAGCCAGCTTTTACCTTAACCAGGTCGCCGATGTTGCCGAGGTTTTCGACGTTGTCCAAAAGAATGACGTTCATTTAAAAGTCCTTAATTCTACTGTTGTTTCACCACGCGACGCCGGAAAGTAAACCAGGCATCCGTATAACCCAATACTGCCAGCGCCATAATCAGAAACACGTGCAAAAATGGCAATAGCACATAGGTCATGATTACAACCAAAAGCGGGAGATTCCCGACCGAATGCAACCAGTGCACTACGGCGAGCCCCTGTAGCCAAAACACCGCAAACAACACAAATGCGACGCTCTGCAGCCAGGCTGCTCCAGTTACGAATGCGAGCAATGACAGCAATGCCATTATCAACGCAACCACGCGACCAAAATTCAAATCGCTAAACCGGCCATAATCGCCGGATTCACCAGGTATCAACTTGTATAGCCAATACCCGAACACAAGATAAACGGTGTACAACATCCAGCTCGACAGCACGATAGCCATCGTCAGCATGTTTGCCGTCATCACCGGATCGGATTCCATGAGCTGCGCC
>CAYTNO010000274.1:0-3620 GCA_964439125.1 uncultured Woeseiaceae bacterium
AGGAAGATAACCTCAACAATGTCGACCAGGTGTATGGCTTCGTAGGTTCTGCAATCACTTACCTGCGGAGCATGCAGAACAAGGCAGCAGACGTGCTTGCAGAGTATCGTCCGAAGGCAGAGACCATTACCTGGGCCAATATCGAGCGCACGCGCGGAGATGTACAGGCGATGTACCTTGATCGATACCTGAGTTTTGTGTCGGGAAACGCAGGTCTCGAGAAGCTTGTTGGACTTCTAACGGGCGACGTCGAAATACCAGAACGTGAGCTCGACCAGGACAGGCGCTGGAGAGCGCTACGGGTTCTCAGTGCCGAGGGGCACGATCGCGTCGATCAATTACTCGTCGTCGAGAAGAAGCGAGATCCGTCTGAAAATGGGCGCCGCAGAGTTCTGGCCATCGAGGCCGCAAGACCAGACATGGCGGTAAAACGGGCCATTATTGACGACGTTCTTAATAGGGAGTCCGCAAACTCCTATGCCATCCAGCGCATCTCCATGGGTTATATGTTCCCGGCGGGCCAGGAAGAACTGCATGAGGCCTTCGCCGGCGAAATTCTTGCCCAGATCCTGGCAGAAGAGAAAAACCCGGATCCGGCTTTCTACGCTCGTGCCCGGGCATTTGCTGCCTACCTGATGCCGACGAATTGTACGAAAGCCAGTGTTGCCCGCCTCAAAATAGCGGTCACTGCACACAAAAACAGCCGGGCATCGATAAAAGACTACTTTGCTGATAGTTATGAAGACGACGCGCTATGTGTCGCGAGGGCTGCGCTATTACATTGAGCCAACAGGCGGAGCGTTATCGATCCGCACTTAGCAACGCGTGCAACAGGTTGTTCTGAAAATCGATATTGCCGGTTAGCTGACTGTGTTTTTCGCACAGAAAGACCGGGTAGTCGACTGGAAAGAAGCTGTACTTGTGGCGCGCAACGGTTGGGTCAGTCGTGTGCTTGGCGAGTAACGATGCTTTCGTTACCGTTCCGTCTCCCGGCTCCAGCATCAGTTGCTCATAGTCAACACCAGGCAGCGGGTTCGCGATTTCTGCCGGTGCAAGGCGAACTTCCCAAGCCCCGTTTATTGGCTCGACTACGGAGCGAGCGGGTGTCGGCAGACAGTCGCCGCCAAAAACAACGTATCGCACTTTCGGATTGGGAACGGGCACCGTCAACGACCAGCTGAATCGGCGAGCCCGTTCTATGTGCTTTCTGAAATAACGCTCGAGAAGCGCGATATACGCTTCCGCCTCAGCATCGTCGTCATACTGTTTCCTGATATTTTCCTTAACTTCCTCGCTGAACACCGAGAACTGGAATCGCTTCCAGAAATTGTCCGCGCTAAATTGATCGTGCTGTAGCGGTTGTCCATCCAGTGTGACAAACCAATCTGTAATCGCGTGTGGAAGTACCTGATACGTGCTCGGAAAAGTCGCCACTACCTCAGGAGGTACCACTCCTAACCCGATTCTGTATCCGCGGATCAAGGTACTCAGAGCCCCAATCGAGCCGAGATTGGGCGTGCCAAGTAAGATCACGCGCCTTATTCGGCTCGCGCCGTATTGATTCACCGGAAACTCATTGCCGTCAAGCACATCCAGCGTTCCGTATCGAACGAAATAGCGGGTGATCAACCCTCCCATGCTGTGCGCAACAACATCGACCTTGAGGTCTGGTTCCCCGTAGTCTTCACGGATCTTCGCAATAAATTTGTCAAGCTCTCGAGCCGTCGCGACATTGTCCTGCCGCCAGTCGTAACTGAAAACGTAATATCGTTGTTCGCCATGCGCGGCCGAAGTACCAGGTACCGACGCCGTGTAACCGGCGGCATTTTCGAGCGTCGACATTATGCGCCCGTAGAAATCGACGCCGCCCAGGCTTTCTGCAATTCCGCCCTCTACCAGATTGGACGGCAATGGCCTGAGTGTTTCAGGATCGATTTCGAGCCTAAGATTTTTGTAGTCGCTAAATACAACACTCCCCAACGACCCCGGCCATTGCTCTTCGCCGGTTTCGGAATCATTGAGCCGGCTACCCATAGCGCCCTGGATGATTACGACAGGTGGCTGATCCGGATTGTCGGCCTGCATGAAATAGAGCCGTTTGAGGTCCGTCTTTGGATGAATCGTGCAGGAAGTCAGAATCAACGCCGCCAAAATGACATTTAATGCATATTTGGTCATTTCCTGACCGTATCCGATTTAACAGGGCGGCAAAAGGGGTCGCATGGCTGGAAAAACCCCTTTTTTGTGGATTCGGTCATATTCCATAACGTCATAGGCAGCCATACTGCACCACTATGGACGGCCTGACCCCACAAATCGTGACCTATCTGCTTGGCAGCGCCATCATTGGCGCCGCTCTCGGCTGGTTGTTTCACGGCACTCTCGGCAACCGTCGTGTCGAGCAACAGAATGATGAATGGCAGATAAAGCTCGACAACTATGTCCGTCAAAGAGATCACCTTACGGCTGAGGCACTCAAACTGCGGTCAACGATAGAATCGCAACAAGCTGCTGTGCATAAGCACGAAACCGCCGCCGCAAATGCCAGGATCGATCTTGAGTCCGCTCGCGAAAAAGAAAAGCGGATGTCGAAGGATCTGTTCACGCTTCGCGCTGAACGCGAAGACTTCAAAGGCGAGATGACCCGCTTTCAAAACGCGCTGATACAAGTCAAACAGCAGTCCACAGATCTTCAGACCGAATTCATCAAATCAGGCGATTTTTATAAGAGCGAACTCGCGAAGTCATTTGAGATTCGCAAGGCACTAGCGGCGAAGGTCGAAGATGCCAAGATGGATCATGAATCGTTCAGCAACCTGCTTCAGTCTTCCCGGTCGGAGCATGAGTCTGTCAACAAAATGCTTGCGTCCGCCCGAAAACGACTCGGGAACCTCGATGCGCTGGAGCAGAAGGCAATCGAATTAGAGGCCGAGAACGCACAGTTAAACCACGACGCTACTCTTGTACAGCAGGAAATTGAAACATTGCAACGTGATGTCGCAGAAATGGACGAGCTCAAAGTTCAGAACAGGGAACTGGCGCAATGTCTTACGTCGATGGAAAACAGCCGCAAACAGTATGAAAGCGATGCCCAGCGCTACAAGACACATGCTGGCCAGTCCGAGCAGAAATCTGAAACCCTGCGTCTCAAACTGGACGAAGTCGAGCAGAATTTCGCAGACATCGAAAAACAACAGCGCCAGGCTCTCAAAGATGCGCGTAAGGCGACCGTCGCACAGAAATCAAACGGCCAAAAACCTGCCGAGAAAGAACGGGACAACCTGCAGGAGATTGTCGGCATCGGCAAGGTTTTCGAACATGCGTTGCACGAGCTTGGAATTTACAGCTTCCGGCAAATCGCGGCGTTCGATGTCGCAGATATCGCGCGCGTAAATTTCGAATTAAAAGAGTGCAAGGGCCGGATGGAGCAGGACGACTGGATCGGCCAGGCTAAGGACCTGCAGTTCAAAAAATACGGTAGCGCCGGGCAATAACCGGCCAGCCTGTGGCTCAAGAAGCCGTGACGGTTCTAATTCTCGCGTTTAGATTGATCGTGTTGCGATTGCCGGACTAATGTTGCTGGCACGTCTGGCAGGTCCTGCCACGGCTGCCTGCCCCAC
>CAYTNO010000275.1:0-3613 GCA_964439125.1 uncultured Woeseiaceae bacterium
TTCGACAGCTACTTCCCCGCGGCATCAATCGAGTATTACTACTACGACCAACTCGGATCCTATTACAGCGATCAGCCGGATGATCCGGATCTATGGGATCTGCCCCGATTCGTGGAGGAGGTTGAGCAGGTACGCCAGGCATTGGGGTTGGACGAGGAAAACTTTTATCTCTACGGAATATCGTGGGGAGGTCTCCTGGGAATCGAATACGCGCTGAAATATCAACAGAATCTCAAGGGGCTGATTATCTCTAACATGATGGCCAGCATCCCAGCGTATAACGAGTACGCGGAGACGGTGATAATGCCGGCCATGGACCAGGCAGTTCTGGCTGAGATCAAAGAGTACGAGGCCGCCGGCGATTTTAGTAACCCAAGATATATGGAGCTTCTGCTTGAGCATCACTACGTTGAGCATGCTCTGCGTATGCCGCTCGAAGAGTGGCCGGAGCCCGTAAATCGTGGCTTCAAACATATGAATCCGGACGTCTATATTCCGATGCAAGGGCCCAGCGAACTCGGTGCCAGCGGCAAACTTGTGGAGTGGGACCGAACGGGCGATCTGGATGAGATTTCGGTGCCGACGCTGGTTATTGGCGCCCGGCATGACACGATGGATCCTGAGCACATGGAGTGGATGGCGGGCGCGGTACAAAACGGGAGGTATCTCCTGTGTCCAAACGGCAGCCACTTGGCACTGTACGATGACCAGGAGATCTATTTCGACGGTCTTATAAATTTCGTTCATGACGTCGATTCAGGGCGATTTTAATTTGCCGACCAAATATTGACTCGTGCAGCACGCATGCAGTAGATCGTTCATCGAGCTTTGCCGAATACGCAGGGGAGACTGAATGGCCCTTATCGCCATTACACGCGAGATAAATACTGCCATAGGCCATTGTGAATTGACCTTCTTGCGAAGAGCCAGTATCGACATTGCGCTCGCGCTGCAACAACACCAACAATATCAATCCGTGTTGTCGTCCCTCGGCTGTGAGGTCATCGTCGTGCCGACGGAACCGGGTCTGGCAGATTCCGTTTTTATTGAGGATACCGCGATAGTCTTGGATGAGGTCGCGGTGTTGTTGCGACCGGGCGCTGCGTCACGAAGGCCAGAGGTCGCGGGCGTCGCGACTGTTCTGCGACCATACAGAACGCTTGAGTCAATCCAGCCGCCAGGAACCCTGGATGGTGGTGACCTGCTTCGCATCGGCAATGTTATCTTTGCCGGGCTCTCTACTCGATCGAATCAAAGCGCTATTGATCAGCTTCGTGACTTTGTCGTTGACTACGGATTCTCTGTGAAGACGGTGAAAACGACAAAGTGCCTGCATTTGAAATCAGCCGTTTCCGAAGTTGCGCCCGGTACGCTTCTGATCAATCCGGACTGGATCGACGACTCCGCTTTCGGCGACTACGAACTGATCGAAGTCGACAGGGAAGAACCACATGGCGCCAACGCACTTTTGGTAGGGCGAAACGTCTTATTCCCCGCCTCGTTTCCGCGCACGATGGACAAGCTCGTGACGCGCGGCATCAACGTGACGCCTATCGACCTGTCTGAACTGCAAAAGGCAGAGGGTGCGGCCACGTGCTGCAGCCTGATTCTCACGACGTCGTAACAAGACTGGTATCTCGAATTTCCGCGTCTGCTGATGACCCAGAGAGACCTGCCCGTTTACAATAGCCGACATCAAATTGCGGAGAGAACTCGTTGAGCATTTCCGGTGAGTGTTTTTGCGGAGCCATAACCTACAAGGTGTCAGGCGCGTTACGCGACGCGAGGTCATGTCATTGTTCCCGTTGCCGCAAGGCCTTTAGTTCGCAAGCCTCAGCCTACGCGTTGGTTGATCCCCTTGAGTTCGAGTGGTTAACCGGTGAAGATCTCTTGACGTCTTACACGGGGATGCATGGGGCTGGTCTGAAGTTCTGCAGCAAGTGCGGCTCTACGCTGTGTGGCATCGTCAATGGAGGCGTGCATGGCGTCACGTTGGGTTGTGTCAACGGCGATCCGGATACCGAGATAGGCCAACATATCTTCGTGGGTTCAAAGGCCGCGTGGGAAATAATGCCGGAGGGAGTAACGACTTTCGAGGAAGGGCCACAATAGGTCCAATCCTCAGGGTAGGGGAGAAATTGACATGATCTCAACGCATGTGCGTTTCCTTACAATCATGATCGTTATGGCAGCGCCGGTCGCATCGTTGGCGGAAGTGACGGTTGGGGCTGATCAGAAGCCCGTGGTTCACAAGAGTTCAAACGGTGTAACGATTGCGTTTCCGGATGTCTGCAAAACCCCAGATTCAAAGGGCCCGATTCCGATCCCGTATCCAAATATTGCCGGGAGCTCCGATACAAGCAAGCCAACCAAACGTAAGGGTTCCGCTGTCGAATCAGCGCCAGAAGTCAGGGCTCGTCAATCCGTGCTCGCAGGATCAACGCCATTGAGCAGAGCCAATGTCGCTTCCTATTCTCTCGATGCCAGAGTAAACGGCAAATTGAACATCCGACAAACTGCCGGAAAAGACTCTAGGACAACAGCGACGTATGTCGATGGCGAAGGCAACAAGTTGCCGCTGAGGGAGCCTGCGCTCATCGAATTAGCCAACGGTGAATTGTGCGGAATTTGCGCCACGGAGGGTGGCAGGGTTACTGCGGTTTACCGATTGATTCCCAAAACGCCGAAGCGCACACGAAACTAGAACGCTTGAAGCGTTCATCACGCTTCTTGTATCGTATCAATCCGCATCCCTAGCGCTCGCCCTGTCAGAGTGGAAGCACCACGTCTACCCGATCCATACCGGGCCCCCAGCCACCCTTGGTGGACGAGGCTGTCAACGTGCATCCCGTCACCCACCAGCGCCGAAAATTTCTCGCCGCGGGCCGCCCCTCGGTCATTCAGGATCGTTTTCTAATCATGAATATCTGGGACGGAAAATGGATATCGCTATTGGGGCAAGGTGCCTCTTCAAATCCCGCTTTCAAATAACAACGAGTGGCGACGTCGTTGCCTCGCATCACATACAGAGAGAACGCTGAGCAAGAAAAAAGCTCCCTGGCTTTCTCGCTTAGTTGTTCGACAAGGGCCGTACCATACCCTTTGCCCCTTTGCTCCGGAGACACTATCAGTCTTGCGAGGTGGCCCCGCTCCGCCTTCTCATACGTCTGGCCAAAGCCAACCATCGCGCCTGCAACATCGAACAACACAAAAGTCGGCATCCTGTCCCAGTAAACGTCCTCAAGAAAGCTCTCCTTGCTGAACGGATAGCGAAACCGCAACCCACCCCAGGCTAAGACAGATTCGCGATCCTGCAGCCACGACATAAGCTCATCAATATGTACGATGGACGCGGAAACTAGCTGCGCTCCTTTCATGCCCACCTTGGCTCCTGTTCGCACGTTGCACTTGGCACAAGACACCTGGTTTCAACGGTAGTTCCAAATGGTACGCGTCCCGACAAGTCGGGATGCGCAATATCTCAGCCATAGCTGAACACGTCGAGTTTGTTGCCATCCAAGTCACGGAAGTAGGCCGCGTAGAAGCCGTCGCCACCTGCGGCGCGCAAGCCAGGAGGGCCTTCGTCGGAGCCGCCGAGTTCAATTGCCTTCTT
>CAYTNO010000276.1:0-3581 GCA_964439125.1 uncultured Woeseiaceae bacterium
AAATAACCACAATTTCTAGAGACGAAAATCAGCGGTTGAGTGGCCGCTTAGCATCCGAAACCAGCCTCTCGCCTGATATGATGCCGAGAGGCTGCTATTGACCCTAAGCGGACACCGGTCGACGTTGCACACTGCCCCTGCTAAGGTCATAGAAAATTGCGGCTCGCCACTCCAAATCAGAAGAATCGAGGGGTCATTATGAGAAATCACCTGATCGCGTTGGTCCTGTGTCTCGGTCTGTCCGCACTGGCTTTCGCTGAGGATGAGCCTAAGCCCGATCCGGGTTTCAACGAGACGACCTTCAAAGGTTTGGAGATGCGCGGTATCGGTCCTGCGTTTATGTCCGGGCGTATCGCCGACATCGTGCTTGATCCGGAGGACCCGAGTACCTGGTATGTGGCTGTCGGCAGCGGCGGAGTCTGGAAGACGGAGAACGCTGGCACAACGTGGACACCGATTTTTGACGATGAATCGTCCTACTCAATTGGTTGTATCACGATCGATCCGAATAATTCGAACACGATATGGGTTGGCAGTGGAGAAAATGTAAGCGGTCGACACGTCGGATACGGCGACGGCGTTTACCGTAGCCGCGATGGCGGTCAGAACTGGGAGAAAATGGGGCTCCCGAATTCCGAGCATGTCGGAATGATCCGCGTGGACCTACGCGACTCCAATACCATTTTTGTAGCGGCCCAGGGCCCGTTGTGGTCCGGTGGTGGCGATCGCGGTCTGTTCAAATCGACAGACGGCGGTCAGAGCTGGCGCAAAGTGCTGGGCGAGGGCCTCGGCAATACCGACGCGGATAATCAGTACACGGGTGTATCCGAGGTTCACATGGACCCGCGTAACCCCGATGTGATGTATGCGGTGGCATGGCAACGCCTGCGCAATGTTGCTGTCGTCATGGACGGCGGCCCGGGAACTGGCATCCACAAGTCGGAGGACGGCGGCGAGACCTGGCGTCAACTCACTGAAGGCCTGCCCGAGGAGATGATGGGCAAGACCGGCCTCGCGATCAGCCCGCAGAACCCGGACGTCATCTACGCTACGATCGAGCTGGCAAACCGCACGGGCGGTTTCTGGCGTTCGGCGGATGGCGGCGAAACCTGGGAGAAGATGAACGAGTATCTATCCGGCGGTACAGGGCCCCACTACTACCAGGAGCTGTTTGCCAGCCCACACCAGTTTGATCGCGTCTATCAGATGGACGTGCAGATGCACGTGACTGAAAACGGTGGCGCCGACTTCACGAAGCTGGATCACGAAAGCAAGCATAGCGACCATCACGCGATGGCGTTTCGTGCTGATGACGAAAACTATCTGCTGGTCGGCACGGATGGTGGTATCTACGAGAGCGTCGATCTCGGCGAAACGTGGCGGTTCGTCAATAACCTGCCGCTCACGCAGTTCTACAAGGTGGCTGTCGATTACGATGAGCCATTCTATAACGTATACGGTGGCACTCAGGACAACAACAGCCAGGGCGGGCCGTCACGCACGGTCAACAGAGTCGGCATACGCAACAGCGACTGGTTCATCACACTGTTTGCCGATGGTCATCAATCGGCAGTGGATCCGAATAACCCTGATATCGTGTACGCGGAGTGGCAGCAGGGCAACCTCGCGCGCTACGATCGTCGCACCGGCGAAAACGTCTACATTCGCCCGCAGGCCGCGGCGGGTGAGGCACCCGACCGATATAACTGGGATTCACCGATCCTGATAAGTCCGCACGATTCGAAAACAATCTATTTCGGTACGCAACGCGTTTGGCAAAGCGGTGACCACGGCGACACGTGGCAGGCAATCAGCGGTGACCTGACGCGTAGCGAGAATCGCGTGCGTCGGCCCGTTATGGGCCGCACCTGGAGCTATGATTCGCCGTGGGATGTTTCGGCGATGTCGATGTTCAATACGATAACGTCGCTGTCCGAGTCACCCACGGTCGAAGGGCTTATCTATGTTGGCACCGATGATGGCTTGATTCAGATTACCGAGGATAACGGCCAGAACTGGCGCACGATTGACGAATTGCCGGGAGTACCATCGCGGTTCTTCGTTAACGACATCAAAGCTGATCTCCACGATCCGGATATAGTCTATGTCGTCGTCGACGATCACAAGAGCGGCGATTTCTCGCCTTACATTCTGAAAAGCGACGATCGCGGCCGCAGCTGGAAGAGCATCGCCGGCAACCTGCCGGAGCGGCATGTGCTGTGGCGCGTTGTGCAGGATCACGTCAAACCCGGGCTGATGTTTCTCGGCACTGAGTTTGGCGTTTTCTTCACGCTCAACGGCGGTGGCAGCTGGACCAAGCTGAAAGGTGGTGCACCGAATATTCCGTTTCGCGATCTCGTGATTCAATCCCGCGAGAACGATCTGGTCGGCGCAACTTTCGGCCGCAGTTTTTACGTCCTCGATGACTACAGTCCTTTACGCACGGTCACCGATAGCATGCTTAAGGAAGGCAATGTCCTGTTTCCGGTCCGCGCTGCGCGCTGGTACGTGCCGCGACGACCGCTTGGTTGTGGTGAGCCCAACTGCGTCGGCAGTCAGGGCGACGCATTTTTTACTGCGCCAAACCCTGAATTCGGCGCGACGTTCACGTACTACCTTGCGAACGGATTCAAGAGCAGCAAAGACACGCGCCGTGAAGCCGAGAAGGTGCGTGAGGCAGAAAACCAGAATGTTGCCTTCGGCGACTGGGACACGATTCTCGACGAAGATCGCGAGGATGAGCCTGCTATCGTTTTTACCGTTAAAAACAGTAACGGCGCCATAGTAAAGCAGATCGAGGCGTCGGCCGAGGCGGGCTTCCAGCGGGTCTCGTGGGACTTGCGCTTTCCGGCGCTTCAGCCCTGGATGCCTGAAGTCGAAGGCGAGGAGCATGACGAAGGCGCCGGCGTCCTTGTCGTTCCCGGCAAATTTACGGTCGCCATGCACAAACGAGTGGACGGTGTGTTGACCGAGATCGGGCAGTCACAGAGCTTCGACGTCGTTTCGATTCGGCCAGATCCGGTATTACCGGGCAGCACGCAGGAACAACGTGTCGTCTTCGAAACGCAGGTTGATGAGTTGCTGCGTGCGGCAGTCGGCAGTGTAGCGTCCATCGATGAAATCGTTCTCGAACTGGACGCCGTCAAGGTCACGCTGGAACGTTCGACAACGGATGGTTCACTGTACGAAATAGCGAACTCGAATCAACAGGCCCTTAAGGCGGCACGTGACCGGCTTAGCAACAATGAAAAGCGCGGTGTATACAACGACCTCGACGAAATGACCGTGCAAACGCGTCTGTGGCATGCGCGCTTTTCGCCGACCGTCGGCGTCTATGGCCCGACGCCGGAACAGCGCGAGTCCTTACGTATTGCTCGGGCGCTATACGACGAAGTCGTCGTTGGCCTGGCGACACTTGTGGATACGGATTACGCGGGCCTCAAGGAGGCTATGGACGCAGCCAAAGTACCGTGGACGCCGGGTCGCGGCATTCAAAAATAGGGTTGAAGTCTGGACTGTCCGCTGGTGGCCGATTGCAGCCGATACCAGCCGTTCGCTGGTTAGGAGTTAACCCTTGGTTT
>CAYTNO010000277.1:0-3575 GCA_964439125.1 uncultured Woeseiaceae bacterium
GTTGATCAAGTCTCGTCGCGTCGGCAAGCACTTCCACGGGTTCTTTCGGCAGCTGCCGCGTGAGTTCGATACCGGCATCCCGTAACCGATTTTCTGCGTTGTCGAGCACAGTGCCCAGCAAGGCGCCGATATCGACGCGCTCGCTTTGATAATCCAAAACACCTTCGTCGTAGGCGGAGAGATCGTGTAAGTCGCCGACAAGTTTGGTTAGGCGGGTGACTTCCGCCTGCAGCGATTTTCGTGTTGTCGTATCAAATGTGCGTACACCATCTTCGACCGCATCCAATTCGCCGCGGAGTATCGCGAGCGGCGTGCGAAGCTCGTGGGCAATGTCAGCGACCCATCGCTGTCGGGACGCACGGTTTTTCTCAAGTGTCTCGGCGAGTCGATTAAAATCGTGAGCCAGGTCACCGAGCTCATCGCTATGCGTAGCCTGGATTCGTGTGTCGTAATGACCCGCGGTGATAGAGCGGGCGCCCGAGGCCAGTGCTCGTATAGGTCGGGTGAGCTGTCGCGCCAGGATTGCTGAGATTAACGCGGCGAAGAGCAGCGCAACCCCAGCAATCAGGTATATGGAGCGCTCCTGCTGTCGCGCGAAATTCTGGTCAGCCGGGTTGGAAAGCTGTCGTCGAGGCGCGATAGTCACGAATCCCACAGTCTGGCCAGCCACCAGAATCGGCACCGATCGTTTGGCATCCCTTTTGGGTGTCGGGCCAACGATCACCTCACCGTCTGCATCGAGGAGCGAAATTCGACGATCCAACTCAAGTGGATCGGGCGGGGGCGGTTTGCCCAACCGTCGTTCCGGACCCGGCCGCCTGTCGGGCGGCGCTCGCCTGTCGTCGGGGCGCAGTAAGTCATTCCAGCGACGTGGGTTACCTCGCAACGTCTCCCAGTCGCCTTCGAGCTGATACATCGTGGCGAGGTCGGCGGCGGCACCACTAATGGTCTCCGCTTCCTGCTCGGCGACGTAGTCGAGAAAACCGCGTTGGAAATTCCATCGTGTCACGACGGCGTTCAACGCCAGTATCACGACGCTGACAAGCGTCAGCGACAGGAAGATGCGTGTGGCTATGGTTATGCGCATGCCATATAGAATATCAAGTCGTTCGACAAATCTCCGAAATTGCACCGTTTCTCCATATTTTCTGCAAACGTCGATATTCTGATAGCGATTCAGCAACACGCGGGTTACAGGAGGTTCGGATGATCGTACGAAATATTTACCTGGGTTTACTTTTCGGCTGGACAGTCGTGGCATGCGGTAAGTACTGACGGTAACGCCTGGGAAACAGCTCTATATTCAACGATGAGTGAGTTCGTTATTCGAATCGGGTCACTAAGATGGCCAGCCTGGGGAAAGAATACAAAGAAGGCGAGGTAATCGTCCGCCAAGGCGAAGCGGGCAATTGTATGTTCGTTATCCAGGACGGCGAGGTCGAGGCTGTGGCCGAGGCCGATGGAAGAGAGCTTAGGCTAAGAACGATGGGGCCAAACGAATTCTTCGGCGAAATGGCCCTGTTTGAGAACGAGACCCGAACCGCCACGATTCGCGCTACTCGGCCAACTCGAATTCTCACTATCGACAAAAAGAATTTCCTGGGCGGCATACATGAAGATCCTTCGCTGGCCTTTCGCATCGTGCAGACAATGTCACATCGAATCCGTGACCTGACCGATCGGTTGGCGAAATTCGACGAAGGCGGCTAGCGACGATTTAGCAGAACATGCCTGGGCATCATTCCCTCGGCCGGGGCCGCAGGGTTAGGACGGGTGCGATAAATGATAATGGCTGAAAACCTGGGGCTTGCACCTGATGTCGGACGCAAGGGACAGGAGAGCCAGGCATGGGCGCTGCAGGATGGTTCCAGAATTGCGGTCATCGGAGCAGGGCCGGCAGGGTCCATGTTCAGCTATTTCTTCCTGACCATGGCAGAGACAATTGGGCTCGATGTCGGTGTCGACATGTTCGAGCCCAGACGCTTCTGCCACCGCGGACCCGCTGGTTGTAATCATTGCGGTGGTGTCGTTTCAGAAACACTGATTCAACGCCTTGCGACCGAAGGCATCGTGTTGCCCGATTGCGTCGTGCAGCGCGGCATCGAGTCGTACACGTTGCATATGGATGTGGGTGATGTGGAGATCGCAACACCGCTGATGGAAAAGCGGATCGCGGCCATTTACCGCGGCAACGGGCCTCGGGAATCCGTGCCGTTGGACACACACAGTTTTGACGGATACCTGCTGGAACTGGCCCAGCAAAAAGGTGCGAGGATTATTAACCGGCTTGTCACCGACGTTCGCCGTGAAGAAGATCGCATGTCCGTGCACTGTGCCGATCAGCATTGCGATAAATACGAACTCGTTGTCGTAGCCAGCGGCGTCAATAGCCGTCTATCGGAGATGCTTGAAAACCAGTCCCATAACTTCAAGCGGCCGGGTCGAACGAAAACATTTATCTGCGAATTTCACCTGGGCCGCGAAGTCATCAGAGATACTTTCGGTCCATCCATGCACGTGTTTCTGCTGGACATACCGCGGCTCGAATTTGCCGCTCTGATACCCAAAGGTGACTACGTCACCTTGTGCCTGCTCGGCGACGATATTGACGACGAACTGATGGAGCGTTTCTTTAGTTCACCCGAGGTCCAGAATCGCTTTCCCGGAGCGATAATTCCTGAGCATGCCTGTCATTGCTATCCGCGCATTAACATCCGGGCCGCAAAACCTGCCTACGGTGACCGGCTCGTAATGATCGGCGACAGCGGCTCGACCCGGCTGTTCAAAGACGGTATCGGCGCCGCGTACAGGACGGCGAAGGCGGCCGCAAAAACAGCGGTATTCCACGGCGTCGGTGCTGAGAACTTCGAGCGGCATTACGCGCCTCTTTGCCGGAAGATCAACAGGGACAATCAGGTCGGCAAGTTTGTCTTTAGCATCGCCAGCCTGGTGCAAAAGGCACGCTTTGCGCGCCGCGGAATCCTGCACATGACGGTTAACGAGCAAAAACAGACCGCCAGCCCGAGACGAATGTCTGACGTCCTGTGGGATCTCTTCAGCGGTAGCGAGTCATACACGAATGTATTCCTGCGCACCCTGCATCCGGCCTACATCGGTAGCCTCGTGAGGAACCTGGTGGTTGGTAATCTGCCGGGAAGCACGAGTAGAAACGGTCATTCTAAGCGGCAGGAAAGAGGCCATGTCGAGCACTAGACCACATGGCGAGAAACCTGCGGCGCCGTCTTTTCGGATTCGTGCACAGCAGCTGGAAAAGCTCCCGCCTTGCCAGGCGCAATGCCCGAATAGCGGCGATGTGCGCGGTTGGTTAGGCATCATCGCCCAGCACGACAAGAACAAGCTGACGCTTGACGAAGCCTATGACAAGGCGTGGCAGATGATCGCAGAGTTGAATCCTCTGCCGGCCACGATTGGCCGAATCTGCCCACATCCTTGTGAGGATCTGTGCACGCGTCGCGACAAAGATGGCGCTATTTCCATTAATGCGATGGAGCGTTTTCTGGGGGACTGGGCAATCTCTCGCTCGTTGCCCTTGCCCCGGATAGGTTCGGCGAGAT
>CAYTNO010000278.1:0-3552 GCA_964439125.1 uncultured Woeseiaceae bacterium
ACTGTGTCACAATTCTGTCACAGTACGAACGTGATCGAACGTGACCCAGCGATATCGTATGTGATTGAACTACTTCGTGTTGTTCTCGTAAGCTCTTGATAAAAAACGAGTGTTGAATCGTTCTCAGTTCAATAATTGACACCCTCAGTACGCCGCCTTACCGTGATCCTTGCAGATGAACACAAAACTGACACATCAGCAGATCGAGGACTTCATCTCGGCGCATCGATTGCCCGATGAGTTTTTCAAGCTCATAGAAAATCATTACTCGCATCTTGCCGAATGGCTGATGAAAAAGCGGCAGCCCGGAAGAACCTTTTTTCTTGGCATCAATGGAGCACAGGGCACCGGTAAGACTACCCTCGCCGCTTATTTGCAACTCGCGCTTGAACAAGGTTGCGGCTGGCGCGTCGCCGTTCTTTCGATCGACGATTTCTATCTGACGAAGTTAGAGCGCACGCAGCTGGCGGAAGAGGTCCACCCGCTATTAGCGACACGCGGGGTACCTGGAACCCACGACATCCGGATGCTTGCGGAGTGCATAAAACGTCTGAAAGCACTGGAACCGAATGAAACGATGGCACAGCCGCGCTTCGACAAATCGCTGGATGACCGTGCCGAGTCTGATTCCTGGCCCACGGTCAGCGGACCGATCGATCTGATTATTCTGGAAGGATGGTGCGTCGGCAGCATGCCACAGTCTAAGGAAGCACTGCGGGAAGCAATCAACGATCTCGAGGAGTACGAGGACACGTCCGGCGAATGGCGACTGTATGTCAACGAGCAACTCGAGGGCCCCTATGCCGAGTTATTCGCACAGCTGGACGCGCTGGTTTTTCTGCAAGCCCCGAACTTTGATGCCGTATACCGATGGCGAGTAGAACAAGAGGAGAAGCTGGCCAGGATTTCAGGCCATGGCGCCGCCGGCATTATGAGTCGCGAGCAAATCTCAGATTTTATTCAACACTATGAACGATTGACGAGAGCAAACATTGCGGGTCTGCCTGAGACTGCGGACGTTACGTTCGAACTGGACGATAGTCATGACTGCGTGCAAAGTCGTTATATGAGCAATGCACCAAGCAGCACTCCGAATCCACCCAAGCCATTAAAAAAGCCGCTCTGACTTTCGCAAGAGCGGCTTCTAATGCCAATAGTGACTTTGCTCGAAATCAGAAGCGCCAAAGCACTCCTAACGAAAGCATGTCAACGGTATCAACATCGGCAATATCGAATACTTCGTATTCAGCTCGAACTTCGACTGAACTGAACATCAGGCGAAAACCGACACCATATGCTGCATCGCTGCCACTGTCAGAATCCTGCAAGCCAGCGACCGCTATATCGGTATCCCAAGAGACGAGTCCCACCTTCGCAAAGAACCCAAAAAGACCATAATCCAGACCCGCTACACCAAAAGCACTGATCGCTGACGAATCAAGCTCATACGCCTCACCTAATACCGTCCCGGATACAGTACCGAGATCTACATAAGCCGCCTCTATAGCGAAGTCGACAACTGGCATATCAAAAATGTACCCGCCAAAGATTTTCGACGCCGAATCATCTTCGTCGAAGCCAAAATCGTCAACTTCGACACTGGCATCACCGAGGCTGGCGCCAAGATAGAAGCCGGAATCGGCATACGCCGCTGGTCCGACCAAAGATCCTGCAAGTACGGCGAGTACCGCTGCCCTACGCAGTTTTGTAAATCGTGTGACTTTCATGACTAAACTCCAAAAACACTGCCCATAGTGGCGCCAGATTAGACGATCGGAGTTATCAGGCCGTGACGATCAGTTCACACTTCCGCAGAACGGAGTTCGCAGTTCGGCGACGTGTTTAGCGTTTCACGGGCGGTCGGCTGTCAGACATAAGCCTGTCCAGCGCTATCTGCGCTTGTTTTGGCCTGCGAAGGTCATGAGCCTCGAGCATCTCGCAGTCATCCTTGACCATTTGCTCGATATCGACCGGGTAGTGTTTGCAGTCGTCCGGACGGTTGTAATAGATGCGGCAGATGTATTTATTCTGCCTGGGCAGCTTGCGCAGCCAGGGGCACCTGTCCATGGTTTTCCCGGTGACGGGGCTCACCCATATTTTGCCATCGCTGACATAGCTGGCAATTTCCGGGCTGTGGGTTTCCCACCAGTCAATCTCTCTGGCTGTAACGGAGAGATTACCGCCACCATAGTTCGTGCAACACTTGCCGCATTGATTGCAGTCTTTCACGTGTTTTCCTGGCACATCGGTCGAATCCGGTGCGATTCGCGCACAGCATTTAAGTAGCGGTGAACATTACCGTCGCTGAAATAATAGTAGGCCGTGTCATTCGGCATAAGAACGATGTTGATCCCACCAAAGCCTGACATCGTTACCAACCATGTCGGCTTGTCGCATCCGAGGTAATCGGCAACATTAAAACTTCGAAAGCCATTGTTGTAACGAATGGTCTCAAGTTCCGCCTGCATGCCAGGGTCATCCGGATTGCGTTGCTTTATCGCATCAAACAATTTGCGGTCGAGTGGATCTGCGTCTTGCAGGCGACCATCATCTGCGCCAATAAACTGCGCGAGCTTGGCGACGTCATCGCGAACGAACGTCAGTCCAAACCCGGTGAACGGTTGAGCGACCTCATCGTTGGTACGACGCGTTTGCTTTGCCAACTGACTAAGGCCAAGAGGATTCCAAAGCTTGGCGACAATCAGGTCGTTATAGAAATCTGCCTGATCGCCGTTGATCGACTTCAGGCGACTATTAATCGCAGTTCCAGCCAGGTAGGTCGACCATGTCTGGTAAGACCAATGTTCGCCCGGCGCTGATTTGCGTGGGAACTCATTGCAGGCAAAGTCGATTTTACTCGCATGGTCTTCTCCAAGGAAAAACCGACTAACGATTGCCGCGTCTTCATCGGCATGGGGCTCCGGCGAATCGTAGTGACCCGTTACAAGATCGAGCGCATGCTCGATTGTGACGCCATCCCAATCGTCACCGCACTCTGGTACATAGTCGCTGATGAGTGCGTTTTTGGTTCCCGGATATGACTTTTCCGCCAACATGAGTCCAAGGCCACCAACCAGAGACTTGGCCGTGGAGTAAGACGGCAGCGCCAGTTCATCGCAATACGGAAACTTGCCATGCGGGGTATCGCAGCCGCCAACGTAATGGATGCCGTCTATGATGAAACCAAAAACTGACATATCACCCGGCTCGATTTCCTCAACGGAGCCGAACTCAGCCGGGTCGGCATTGGGGAAGTAATTTGCAAGTAAGTCAATTCGACGTTGTGGCAGCCGACTCGCCCTGTTCGCTTTGACAGCGGCGACCGCTTCTGAGCCACCCTCCACTTCGCGCGGCTCGTACCTTGCACCGAGCATCCCGCGCATTTCGAACTGCAGGTATCTGCAAGTTTGGCTGCTGATCTGAAAGGCGACATTGGAAATATTCCCGGTGTAATCAAACAGAAAGCTCATCAGGCCATTGTGAATACAATCTTCTCGGCGCTCCTTCAGTGCAAATGGTAATGCGACCCGGGAAAAGCCGTTATCGGAGTCT
>CAYTNO010000279.1:0-3545 GCA_964439125.1 uncultured Woeseiaceae bacterium
GGCGACGCCTATACTGCCGCGAGAAAATTTGACGCTGCACTCGCGGTATATCGAAAGGCTCTACGATTACAGCCAGATACGGCGCGCATTCATGGCCGCCTGGCGAGAATCTACTTGCACCGTGGTGACTTCGAAACCGCTGCTGGGTTGGCCCGGCAAGAGCCCGTCGACTGGGCGCGAGATATGTTCGCGATTATGCTCAATAGCCGCGGACAGGACTCTGAAGCATTTCAACTGGCCGCTAAGGCCTACGAAGAGCAATACGGTGTATCCAACTCTTACCAGCTGGCAGAGATGTACGGCTTTGTAGGGGACATTGAAAACACGTTTAAGTGGCTGCAAATGTGCGCAGATGTTCACGACCCCGGCCTACCCTGGCTGCAGGTATCGCTCTTCCTCGACGCTGCCAGAAGCGACCCGCGCTGGCCCGCCATGGTGGAGCTGGCCGGTCTGTAGGTGTTTTACCCAATGGCGGCATACGCGCCATTGGATAGACTCAAGTAGAGACAAAAACTAAGGACACGGTCATGTTCAGCCTCGATACGATCATGAGTACGGATCTCATCACGCTAAAGCCGGAGGCGACTCTCGCCGAGGCACGAGCCCTGATGCAATCGAATCGTATCCACCACCTGCCGGTCGTCGGCGACGATGACAACCTTGTCGGGCTCGTTACGCTTACGAATGTCCTGGCCGCCACCGATTCGATATTGCGTGATTTCGAGAGCCGGATTCACGCAGCCGATATTCGGGCCAAAGATGTCATGGTTACCGATATTGCGACGATCGATGAACACGCGAGCCTGCGACAGGCAGCTTTGTTTATCGAAAAACACAAGATTGGTTGCCTGCCTATCGTCACGGACGGCAAGTTGCGCGGCATTATTACCGAAACAGACTTTGTCGCGGTTGCTATCAACCTGCTCGAGCAAATAGAGAGCACGGAACCAATGGATGCGGACTTCGCCTGACGCGCGAACCTGGTTTAGTCGCTTTCGGTTGTCTTGCGTAGCTGCAGGGCGTACTCAGCATCACGTTCAGACCCGAGCAATATTGCGATCCAGCGGGTTCGTTCGTCACTTTCGAGACCAAGCTTGAGCGTCATTGTCAGTGGCACAGACAGCAGCATGCCGACCGGGCCAAACACCCAACCCCAAAACACCAGGCCGATAAAAACGACGAGTGGTGAAATTCCGACGCCATAACCCATCAAACGTGGTTCGATGAAATTGCCAAACACAACGTTAATGGCAGCAAAGCCGATTGCCGTTGCTGATGCCTCGCCCGGCCCTAATTGCACCAGCGCCATCAAAACGGCCGGAACCGCCGCAATGATCGAGCCGATGGTTGGCACGTAGTTGAACAGAAAAGCCAGCATTGCCCATAGCAAAGGAAAGTCGACGCCGATCGCCCAGGTCAGGAGCCCGGCAGCCAGGCCGGTAACCATACTGACCACCGTCTTAATGCCCAGATAATTGCCGAGATTGGTTAGAAAGACACGTGGCCGTCGAAGAGACTGCGTGCTGCGGCCGAATGCTGCTTCGATCTTCGTTTCAATTGTCGACGCTTCGAGCAAAATGAAGATCATCGTAAAGAAGATAAGGAACACGTTGGTCAATACGTCAGTGAGGCTGTTGAGGATGTTCGCCGCAAGGCCCATGGCCCAGCCCGGATCTATCATGTCACCGAGATTTCTGAACGATTCGTCGCCATTCAATAATTCCGCGAAGAAGCTAACAGCCCCCTGCACAATGACATCGAGCCTCTCCTGATACGAAGGTAGTGCCGCCGTGAACTCTGCAATCGACGTACCTACGATCGCTCCGACAACCGCGAGTATCAACATTATGGCCGACACGATAATCAGCGCCGCTAGCACAGATGGCACGCGCTTCTGCTGCATCCACAGCATCGGCCGCACCGTGATCAGCGCAAGAAATGCTGCGATAAGAAATGGAACGAGGAGGACTTTGGCCATTTGCAGGCCATACACAACAACAATAACCGCGGCGAAACTAATAACCGCGCTTCCCTTGTTTTGATTCAGGTCGTTCAAACTATGGCTACCTGGCACTGCCTCGTGGTGTGTAGAGTTCTGCTTCCTCTTCGCTGAGCTGCTCGATCTTGATGTTCCAGCGCGCCAGCGTTGCGCTCACTCGCAATTGATACGTACCACCTTCATTGAAAAGCTTAACACCATTGCCTTTGTGCTTGGTATGGAGAACTCGACCGATGTGCTTACCCGTCTGCGCCTCGATCAGCGATATATCAAGCGCCAGCAACCTGTCGTAATCTCCGTTCAGACGCCAATCGAGTATCCACGGCGACTCAACAGTGAAAACCGACGTCAGCATGTTGCTGGTGCCTGAGAACTCTCTGACAACGTCGCTCCCGAGTGCCGGCAGCGCTGCCAGAGCCAAAAGCATGACTAAAATCTTTTTTGACATTGTTCTTTTCCTTGCAGCTAACGAATTTTCGCCACGCTGATATGTGCCGTTTATACCTTACGCCGCACTAACATTCACCGTTCATTGTGCTAATCCAATGACTAATAAGTTCGACGCCCTCAGCATGCACAGCACTCCTGCCAAGCTCAGGCATGGCAATGGCCGGATCCGTGTGCCGCATTCGATACACGACGATCGACTCATCGGGCCGACCCGGATAAATATCGTAAGCATGGTCACCGCTGCCGCGCCCGACAGCTACCGGTGTCTTGCAGATACCGTAGTTGCGATCTACGGGCGCGTCGATATTGAGGTGCAAGGCCGACGTGTCGGCGGCACCTGCGGGGTTGTGGCAATGCGCGCAATTCGCATCCAGATATGCCTTGGCGCGTTCCCCGAGTGTCGCATCGCCCGGGTCACGCCAGCGCACGCCTGCACGTGGGCTTTCGGCAACGCCCGATAATATTCCCGCGGCGATCCAATGTTCGAGCTGGTTTTCAAGTCCGCCCTTGTAGGCATATGGCCGGTTCAGCTGCCAGCCGCGAGGGCCCAACGGCAGCATTTCTTTTGAAGTGTGATCCGGCGTGTGACAACCCGCGCATTGGTTTGCATCCGGAACAACGTAGGAAATGGCCTGGCTACCATCGGCACCAACAAGTTCGATATCGCGATAGTCACCCGCGAGCTCCAGGAACGCCTCATCCTGTGTCGAGTTCCACACGTAAGGCAGTGCTTTCCAGCCGTCTTCATAGCGAATGAGAAGCCGAGTTTCTATGAGTACATAATCGGTGAGACTGAGTTGCCCGTCGCTATCGAGTATCGATTCCCGGTCTGCTTTGACTACCTCGAACGATGCGTCGCTCCAGCCATCGGCCTTCTCGTAGTGGAACGTCTTGCTGATGATAGTCCCGAGCGGAAAATCCAGTTCACGATCCGGGTTGTAAGCAGCTGTCGTGCCGTCAGGCAGCCATACCGTACGCAGCTTCAGTGCATAGTCGGTGAACAACGGCGTGTTGAGACCATAGGCAACAACATCGTAGTTCAGCCGCAGAAAATCTCCGTTGGAAAAAATGACGTTCCAGTCGCTAAGGCGATCCG
>CAYTNO010000280.1:0-3542 GCA_964439125.1 uncultured Woeseiaceae bacterium
GAGGTGATGGCGATGGGTCGAACGTTCCAGGAGTCATTACAAAAAGCGTTGCGAGGCCTGGAAACGGGCATCACGGGACTCAACGAGATTATTGATTCTGTTGAGACCGATGCCGAGAAGTACAAGATGCGCCAGGAATTGCGAATTCCCGGCGCCGATCGTCTGCGCTACGTCGCCGACGCGATTCGCCACGGATTTACGTTTGACGACGTCGCAAAAATCACCGGTATCGACCCCTGGTTTCTCGCACAGATTCAAGACCTTCTCGGCACCGAGGAGCTAATACGAGAGGCCGGCCTTGCTGGTCTTGATGCGGATTTGATGTTTGCCATCAAACGCAAAGGCTTCTCAGATGCCCGGATTGCAGAGCTTTTGGGCGTTGCGGAACGAGTTGTGCGCAAACGACGGCTTGAGCTCGATATCAGGCCTGTATTCAAACGAGTCGATACCTGTGCTGCCGAATTTTCGACGACGACGGCCTATCTGTATTCGACCTACGAAGAAGAATGTGAGGCAGAGCCGACGGATCGAGCGAAGATCATGATTCTGGGTGGTGGGCCAAACCGTATCGGGCAGGGCATAGAGTTTGACTATTGTTGTGTGCACGCGGCACTCGCGCTCAAGGAGTCGGGTTACGAGACCATCATGGTCAATTGCAACCCGGAAACCGTTTCAACCGATTACGACACCTCGGATCGGCTGTATTTCGAGTCACTCACGTTTGAAGATGTCATGGAGATCATCGACAAGGAGCAGCCAAAGGGCGTCATCGTTCAATACGGCGGCCAAACGCCGCTTAAGCTGGCCCGTGATCTGGAGGCGGCGGGAGCCCCCATCATCGGAACGTCACCGGATTCGATCGACCTCGCCGAGGATCGAGAGCGTTTCAAGCAGCTCGTCGAGTCGTTGAAGCTCAGGCAGCCGCCGAACAACACGGCGCGAAACAAGGAAGAAGCCCTGGCCCGGGGTAGCGATGTTGGCTACCCGCTGGTCGTGCGCCCGTCTTATGTTCTCGGTGGCCGAGCGATGGAGATCGTCCACAACGACGAGGATCTCGCGACGTACATGGATGCTGCGATTGATGTGTCCAATGACAGTCCTGTCTTGCTTGACCGCTTTCTCGATCTTGCTATCGAAGTTGACGTCGATTGCGTCTGCGATGGTGAACGTGTGCTGATTGCCGGCGTCATGGAGCATATCGAGCAGGCCGGTGTGCATTCAGGTGACTCCGGATGTTCGTTGCCGCCGATCAGCTTATCGCAGGACTTGCAGGATGAGATGCACGCGCAGGTCGTCAAACTTGCAAAGGGCCTGAATGTGGTTGGCCTGATGAATACTCAGTTCGCCATTCAGAACAACATCGTTTACCTGTTGGAAGTGAATCCGCGAGCGTCACGGACGGTGCCATTTGTATCCAAGGCCATCGGAATTCCGGTGGCAAAAATTGCCGCGAAAGTCATGGTTGGCGAGTCATTGGCGCATCAGGGTTATGTTAACCAGCGCATTCCCGAGTACTACTCGGTCAAAGAGGCTGTGTTCCCGTTCATCAAGTTTCCAGGCGCTGACCCGATTCTGGGTCCGGAAATGAAATCGACGGGTGAGGTCATGGGTGTTGGCCGGACGTTCGGAGAAGCCTACGCAAAGGCGCAGCTTGCCTCCGGCGTGGTCTTGCCTCGGCAGGGGGTCGCTCTGTTGAGCGTGCGCGAACGTGACAAGGATAGTGCGGTTGAACTGGCCAAAATATTGGTCGGCCAGGGATTTGATGTTGTGGCAACCCATGGCACGGCTCAAAAGCTCGCCGCGGCTGGGGTATTATGCCGGCGAGTGAACAAGGTTCGCGAAGGCAGGCCGCATATCGTGGACATGATCAAGAACAGCGAAATCGACCTGATCGTGAATACCACGGAAGGCAAGCAGGCGATTAACGAGTCTGCGTCGATACGCGCCGAAGCGGTGCGTCGAGGTGTGACGTATTACACGACGCTTAACGCCGCGATCGCGACCTGTAAAGCCATTGAACACCTGGATGACGGAGATGTGAATCGTCTTCAGGACTTACACAAAGAGGTAGCAGCATGAACAAAGTACCGATGACGGTGCGCGGCCATGAACTGCTGCGAGCGGAGCTCAAGCAGCTCAAGTCAGTAGATCGACCGAGGGTGATCGAGGCGATTGCAGAAGCTCGGGCACATGGTGACTTGAAAGAAAACGCTGAGTACCACGCGGCGAAAGAGCAGCAGGGCTTCATCGAAGGTCGTATCAAGAATCTCGAAGGCAAGTTGTCGCACTTGCAGGTAATTGACGTGACGGCGATCGATGCCAAAGGAAAAATCGTTTTCGGCTCAACCATACAATTACTGGACGAAGATACGGATAAGGAAATCGTCTACACGCTGGTCGGTGAAGACGAAGCCGATATCAAAACCGGGATGATTTCGTACACGTCACCGATTGCTCGGGCGCTCATTGGCAAAAGCGAGGGCGATGTTGTGTCGTTTCAGGCGCCCAGCGGCGAAAAGAACTTCGAAGTACTCGAGATCAGGTACGTCTGACGGTTAGCGCTTTGGAATGATGATTTTTTTCTCGTCGGCGTTTTCTCGATAGATCAACGCGACGTTGCCGACTCGTTGTATGAGCTCGGCAGAGCTTGACGCGCAGAGTTCGTCGATAATTGCATTGCGCGCGCTGCGGTCGCCCACCCGAAGTCGCACCTTGATCAATTCGTGATGTGCGATCGTCGACTCATACTCGGCCATTAGCGACGCGGACAAGCCGGCGTCACCAACCGTGATGACAGGCTTCAGATCGTGGCCACGGCCACGCAGGTACTTCTTTTGTGATTCACTTAGAGTCATGGGCGCGAAGTGTAACAGTGTGAGAGCGGCGGTTCCGCTCCGAACGGATGATAAACAGTGAGTAAACCCAGACCCTCCAGTCGGAGTTGGCGCGAGCGCCAGGAGCGAGATCCTTACGTGGTTCAGGCGCGCAGGGACGGCTGGCGCTCAAGAGCGGTATACAAACTCGAGCAAATTGTACAAAAAGAACGAATCCTCAAACCTGGCATGACTTGCATCGACCTTGGCGCGGCACCGGGAGGCTGGAGCCAATACGTTACCGAGACTCTCAAAGGGCGGACACAGATTGTCGCGATCGACCTGTTGCCTATGGACGCTTTGCCGTCCGTTGCGTTTATTCAAGGCGATTTTACAGACGACGCTGCGTTGGAAGAAATACGCGCTGCTATAAATGATCAGCGGGTAGATCTTGTAATGTGCGATATGTCCCCCAATATCAGCGGAACCAGGGCGGTCGATCAGCCAAGATCGATGTACCTGGCGGAGCTCGCGCTGGATCTGTGCAAGGACAGGCTTAAGGGCGGCGGCGACTTCATTTGTAAGCTTTTTCAGGGCGAAGGTACCGATGCTTTTATCGTTGGCGCAAGAGCCGTTTTTGATCGTGTAAGAGTCATGAAACCCAAGGCATCAAGGGCTGGCAGCCGCGAGGTGTACTTGGTAGCGAGAAACTATCAATTGTAGTAGTGT
>CAYTNO010000281.1:0-3515 GCA_964439125.1 uncultured Woeseiaceae bacterium
ATGCTAGCGATGCGATCAAACCCAAGCCGTCCAGTGCTTCCGAGATTTTGTGGAACGGCAGGTTGCCCTGCAACTCCCAGCCCCTGACAAAGCCTTCGAGCCCGTCTGCCTTGGCCGAAACGACTCCGAGGAATGTCCCAGGCGTCACGGTCGAACCGTCGCTTGGATCGGTCGTCTCGTGGTAACCGGGAACGTAGAACTCCGTGAAGTCGGCAATAAACGATCCATCGGCATGCCAGTTGGTCAGATCCTTGTAGAAGAAAGCCGCTGAAACAAAGCCATCGTCGGCAAAGTACCAGTCGTAGGCAAGATCGAATTGATTGGCCTCAAGCGGCTTCAGCCTGGAGTTACCCAAACTTGCGCTCCACGGCCCGTTTAGAGGGTCGGTGCTCGACACGTTGCTGAAATTGAAGTTGAAGCTAACCTGGCCATTCGGCTTCATTTGATCCATACGGGGTCGACTGATCGACTTCGACAGGGCTGACCGAAGGATGTGGCCGTCCGCAAGTTCGAAGTTGATGTTGAAGCTTGGCAAGACGTCCGTATAGTCATCGCCATCACTGGCGTCCGACGTCTCGACAAAACCACTCGGCCCGATCGCAGCGTTGAGTCCTGTGCCCTCCTGGTCGGCGCTGACAACCTGCACACCGAAATTACCGTTGACTACTACGTCGCCGATATTCGTGTCGAAGTCGACTTTCACGAACGCTGACGTCAACTGCTCATCGATCGTGTAGCTATCGCCCTCACGATCCGGCTGCAGCGTCGCGGCATCGCTCGCTGTGTAGAAGCCACTCTGGAACATGCCCAGACCGTCATAGGCAACCATGGTTCCGAGACCAAAGGCGCTGAGATCCGTCACGCCAAAGCGAACTTCGTCGGGGATCGGACCATCAGCCGGCCAGGTCGGCGCCGTCAGATAATAGCCGCCGTTGTCCTTGGACTTGTTGCGATCCGAGTAGTAGACACCAAACTCGACACCGCTCAGGATACCGACGTCCAGCGAACGCTCTGCTGTGAGCTTGAGGGTCGTCAGTTCTTCGTCGAAGATGGGCTCGTTGATGAAGCCGTCCTGTGCCTCATTCGGGCCGATTGTCTCGCCATTCGGTCCGATTGTGTCGGCAAACTCGGGCAGATTCTGCATGCCACCACCCCAGCCTTGTGGGCCGGCCAGCGTGATTGTGTTGAAGTCGCTCAGATCGACCGGTGCGAGTGTCGGGTGATCGCTATACATGGCACCCGTCGGTGTCATCGTCCACGATCGCGGCGTCGGGTTACCCTGCGAGTCGAGACCCGCACGGCCGACACCGGAGTAGCTTTCGATATTTGTGACAGTCTTGTCGGATTCGCTAAGCGCAGCATCGAATCCAAGCGTCCAGTCATCGTTGAGATCGTATTCGATGTTGAGACCGAATGTTGTTAGTTCGGCGTCTTTGCTCTCGGCGTCGTTGCGAATGACAGACGTGAAGCCTTCGTAGAATCCCGACGTCACCAGACCATCTTCAAGGCCCGTAACGGTGTAGGCGGTTCCACCCCATTCGGGGCCGCCATCCTCAATACCGCGAAAAACCTTGTCCTCTGTGTAATCGATGAACAGGGCGTCCAAAGTTACAGTCAAGTCGTCATTCGGTGCGAATTGCAGAACGGCACTGACTGTATCGCGTTCCAATACACCGGACCGAACAAAAGAATCGTGACCGCCCAGGATTTTCTCACCACCGTTCAATGTGATACCTGGACCCGCCGTAGCATTGCCCAGATTGACGTCCGCATAGCCCCAGCCGCGGAATTGCACTTCCTGGCTGGGCGATTCAGTCGTTGCGACAGCCACTGCCAGGCCAACGGTGTCATCGGCAAAGGTATCGGAGTAGCTCAGCGCAAGGCGATGACCAGTGTCGTCGTAGTCCGGGTTTGCCGAACTCAGGTCATTCGACTCGTAGTTGGCGTTGATGACGAGATAGGACTCTTCATCGAGCGGTCGCGCGGTGCGCATATCGACGATACCGGCGATACCGCCAGTGGTCATCGTGGCATCAGGTGCCTTGTAAACGAGCACACCCTTGATGATCTCTGAAGGATACAGGTCGTACTCAACATTACGGTTGTCACCGATACCAAGCAATTCGCGACCATTCATCGTGACGCCGCTGTAGTCCCCTTTAAAACCGCGGACAGAAACGTCACTCGTACGGCCGTTTACGCGCTCACCGGCAAGACCCGGCAATCGGGCCAGTGACTCAGCGATACTGGAATCCGGCAATTTGCCGATGTCCTCAGCCGAGATGGCTTCGACGATTGTCGAAGAGTCACGTTTCGTACCGATTGAGTCGACCAGACTCTGGCGGAACTTACCGTAGGAGACGATTTCTTCAATCACGTCGTCATCGGCGGCCGCGTCCTGAGCCATTGCTGCCGTCGGCAGAAGCATCGCGCCCGGCAATGCTGCCGCTACTGCAAGCGATACCGCGGTGCGTCGGATATTCATTGAAAAACTGGTGCCGTTCGAGTCTTGCTGCGCTTTGTTGCGCTTTTTGGTCGCCATTGAGCGTTCCCCCGGGAGGTCTGGATTCATATAACTTCTTCCCGCATCTTAAGAACCGCACAATCGTGGGGCAATGCAATGCAAACGTATTCATTCCCTGAATACGTATTCATTGAGTTGCGGGGGATGCTCCTCATGATTAGTTTGCCAGACTGTTAATCGTGAAAAGCTCGCCTACAGAAAGCAGCCGATGACCAATAAGACTGAAAAACAGGTTCTGCCACCAGGCAGGCAAGCTGGCGTCGGCCTGCACATGACCTCCTTGCCGGGACCCTACGGCATCGGCGAAATCGGCCAGCATGCGCGGCAATTCGTAGACGCCATGCGGGATATGCAACTTGGCGTCTGGCAATTTCTGCCGACCGGCCCGACCGCCTACGGCGACTCGCCTTACCAGCCACTGTCGACGTTTGCAGGCAACGAGCTTCTGATCGACATCGCTGAATTGATTTCTTTAGGGCTCCTGACCGAAGAAGAGGTTTCCGAACTAACGACGCTGCCGAGTGATTTCGTCGACTACGGCGCCCTGATCCCAATCAAGAATCGCCTGCTGAGATTGGCGTCCAGCCGCTTCGAGGAAAGAGCCAGTTTCGAGCTGAAACAAGCCTGTGATGAGTTTGTCGAGAAAAACGACAAGCTCTGGTTGCATGACTATGCGCTGTTTCGGATCCTAAAAACTCAACACGGCGAGAGACCCTGGCCTGAGTGGGAATCCAAATACGTGCATCGCAATCTACAAGCGCTGCGAGAGCTTGAATTAACGGTCGATACTGAAATCGCCGACGCCAAGGTCATTCAATTCCTGTTTTATGACCAATGGCAACGCTTGCGCAGCTATGCCAATGAGCACGGCGTGCGGCTGTTCGGCGACATGCCAATTTGCATCGCGCTCGACAGCTCGGACGCATGGGCTAACCGGGAAATACTGCGTATCGACCGTGATGGCAATCCCGATCATGTTGCCGGCGTTCCA
>CAYTNO010000282.1:0-3505 GCA_964439125.1 uncultured Woeseiaceae bacterium
CCTTGAGAGCAGGCGTTTCGGGCCCATCTCCCAACCGTTCACGAATGAAATACTAGACGGCTTTTACATCGTGGTTGGTTGTCGCCTCAATTTCCTTGACTCGCTCGGCGTCATCGAGCGAAAAATCGTCGACAATGTGATTAAGGACGTCCTTCATCACGGTGGACAGAGGCGCCAGTTCCGGAATCGAGGATTCGTCCGCAAGGCGCTGCAACCAGCGAACTTCGACGAATACCCGATAGCGGATCAGGCCATACTCACTGAAGATATCGCGGAGTGAGTTGACCTTGTCGGCGTAACGACCGTCGGCGGGCGAGAGGGCTCTCAGCGTTGGGACTTTCATGTCACAGAAACCAGTGTAGACTTGCGCGCGAAGCGCGAATGATACACGCGCGGGAGCACACAGCATATAGCACGGATTGGAGCAGGCAATGACAGACAAGGCATATCGCACCGAACATGACAGCATGGGGGAACTCAAGGTCCCGAAGGACGCACTCTGGGGTGCGCAGACGCAGCGAGCTGTTGAGAATTTCCCGATTAGCGGCATACCAATGCCGCGCCAATTTATAGCGGCCCTTGGCCTTGTTAAATGGGCTGCCGCCGGTGCAAATGCCGAGCTTGGGCTGTTAAAAAGCGATCTGGCGGTCGTAATTCAGAATGCGTCCCTGCAGGTCGTCGAAGGCCAGTATGACGAGCACTTTCCTATCGATGTTTTCCAGACCGGGTCGGGCACTAGCTCGAACATGAACGCCAACGAGGTGATTTCTCACCTCGCGACCGAAAGCCTGGGCGACAGCGTGCACCCGAATGATCATGTCAACATGAGTCAGAGCAGTAATGACGTCATTCCGACCTGCGTGCATGTCAGCGCCGCTATCGCTATTCACGATCAATTGCTGCCGGCGCTGCGCCACCTGTCCGGTGTGCTCGAGAACAAAGCTGATGAAGTCCGCGACGTCGTAAAGACCGGGCGCACCCACCTGATGGATGCGATGCCCGTGACGATGGGTCAGGAGCTTGATGGTTGGCGATCGCAGATTGATCACGGAATTGAACGGCTCAACGACACAATGAAGCGCCTGACCGCGCTTGCCCAGGGCGGAACCGCAGTCGGAACCGGCATCAATGCGCACCCGAAATTCGGTGTGAAGGTCGCTGTTCTGCTTAGCGAGAAGGCTGGCCTTGAGTTCACATCGGCGGAGTCCAAGTTTGAAGCTCTGTCGAGCCAGGATGCCGCGGTAGAGGCGTCAGGGCAGCTGCGCGTGCTCGCCGTCAGCCTCACCAAGATTTCGAATGATCTGCGCTGGATGAATGCCGGGCCGCTTGCCGGCATCGGCGAAATCGCGCTGCCGGCGCTACAACCCGGGTCGAGCATCATGCCGGGCAAGGTCAACCCGGTTATTCCGGAGGCGGTTGCCATGGTGTGCGCACAGGTCATCGGCAATGACACGACCATCACGATTGCCGGCCAATCCGGTAATTTCCAGCTCAACGTGATGTTACCGGTTGCGACACTCAACCTGCTGCAGAGCATCGAATTGCTCGCAAATGCCAGCACTTGCCTGGCAGACAAGGCGATTGCCGGGTTTACAGTGAATCTGGACAAGATCAACGATGGACTGCACCGCAACCCGATTCTGGTTACCGCGCTCAATCTGGTTATTGGCTACGAATTGGGCGCTGCAATCGCGAAGAAATCGTACGCGGAAGGCCGGCCCGTAAAGGACGTTGCTAAAGAGATGACTGACCTGACGGAAGAGGAACTGGATCGATTGCTGGATCCGGCGGCATTGACCGAAGGCGGTATCAAGAACTGAGCCGCTTGCTGGCCTCATCTCAATGTCCAATCCTGACGACATCACCACGGCTCTTCTTCGCCAGTGTCTGCATGAAACCCGTCTGCCGGCCGATCCGACAAACGTTGTCATGCCGATGGGCAGCGATGATTGGCCGGTTCGACTCAAGCAACAACTAAGCGGTGAGTTGAAGCCTGCTGGCGTGCTTATACCCGTTATCGAGCGTGGCACAGCTGACTTGTCGCTCTTGCTCACGCAGCGCTCAGCAGTGCTCAAACATCATGCAGGGCAGGTGAGCTTTCCCGGCGGGGGCTGGGAGCCGCACGACCAGGATATAGTCGCGACAGCGCTGCGGGAAACCCACGAGGAAGTTGGAATCGCACAGGATGACATTACTGTCATTGGCTATTTGAACCCGATGCCGACGATTACCGGCTATGCGGTGACACCCATTGTCGGCGTAGTCTCCGGCGACATAGAGCTACATCTTGACCACACAGAGGTCGAATACTCGTTCGAGGTTCCATTGCCGTTCCTGATGGACGCCGGCAATGAAAAAATGGTTGAACGCGAGCTGGGCGGGAGGATAGCGACCATGGCGGAGTACCATTACGACGGTCAGCGAATTTGGGGGGCGACGGCATTTATCATTCGTGAATTCATAAAAATACTTAAAAAAGAATAAGTTATGTCGGAAATAGATAAATTACTTGAAGTCATGACGCGACTCCGCGACCCGCAAAACGGGTGCCCGTGGGATCAGAAACAGACTTTTGCGACGATAGCGCCCTATACGATTGAAGAAGCGTATGAGGTCGCCGATGCGATTGGCCGCGAAGACATTGACGACCTGAAGGGTGAACTCGGCGATTTGCTGTTTCAGGTGGTTTTTCACTCCCAAATTGCCACGGAAGGTAAATATTTCGATTTTGACGACGTGGCGGCTGGTATCACGGACAAGATGGTTCGCCGCCATCCGCACATATTCGGCAATGCCGAGCAGCGCGCAGCCGGGCCGCAAGAGGGTAGCTGGGAGGCGATTAAGGCCCAGGAACGCTCTGAACAGGGGGACGACAGCGCTTTGGCAGGCGTTGCGACAGCCCTGCCAGCCCTGAAAAGAGCACAAAAACTGGGCAAACGAGCCAGCAGCGTTGATTTCGACTGGCCGGATAGACTGGGCGTGCGCGCGAAAATTCGTGAAGAGCTCGACGAACTCGAGCAGGCGGTCGGCACAAGGAATGAAGCGGATATCGAAGAAGAATTCGGGGATCTGCTGTTTGCCGTCGTCAACCTTGCTCGACATCTGGATGTTGACCCGGAGCAGGCACTAACCGTTGCAAATCATAAGTTTGAGCGCCGCTTTCGCGACATGGAGCGGGCGGTTGTAGGGTCCGGAGACGTGCTGAAGGGCCAATCACTCGAATCACTCGATAAAGCGTGGCGTGCAGCCAAGAATCGCGTCGGCTGATGCATTCAGGCGTTGTTCATTGCGCCCCATCTATTCTTGATCCCAGGCTGGCAGAAGGCCGGTCGAAGAACTGAAAAGGATGAGGACGATGAATACAAAACGTGCAATAGCAGGATTGGCAGCAGCAGCTGTGCTGCTGGGCGTTTCTAGTGGCGTCTACGCGGCTGGACATGGGCGGCATTCCGGGGCGATATACGACTACGCCAAAGTTCTCAGCTCACAACCCGTCATTCACTAC
>CAYTNO010000283.1:0-3493 GCA_964439125.1 uncultured Woeseiaceae bacterium
TGGCGACACCGAAATCGATCAGCTGGGCTGTTTCCGGGTCGACTTCCACCGCCCTGCCCTTGGCTGAATTTATTTGGTCTACGATATTTCCCGGCAGGTAGCGGCTAAACTTATCTTCGATGCGCCACGCTTCCGTGGCCACAATTTCGGTAAGGCGCTGGGCTTCGGCGCGCCCTGATGCCTCACAAAGAAGCTCACAAGGGCTCGCCATGGCATCGAACTGGCCGCGCCATGATCCATTATCCTCACCGACGCTTAAATCGCGCTGCTTTGGGCGAGCTGCCACCTGGCTCTAGCGACCGAAACGATAGCTGTACTGCAGGATAACGGCGTTGAGATCCGGATAGTTGTCCCTACTGAGCTGGTTGCCAATCAACTGGTCTGAGGGAATGCTGCCCGATTGCTGATAAAACTCGAGGCGCACGCTCATGTCGTTACCAGCGCCTGTCTTCCAGCCGTACTTGAGCCCGGCCGTGATGGCGTCAAAATTGCCCAGCCGGTAGTCCGACGATGCATACTCGGGCCACGTCGCCGGATCTTCGCTCAAACTGGTTTCATAGAACTCGGCCTCGGTTTGTGTGTAAAAGCGAAAGTGCGGTTCGAGATAGCTCCGGTCACTGATAGGCCAGCGATAACGCAGGTCAACCGTATGCGAGTCGATTTCCCAGTCGTCGGTCATGTAGCGATACGATACGTCCAGCACCTTGCCACCCATGTAGTACTTCGCCTGGGTATACAAGCTGTGTTTCAAGCGCTCGTCCGGCCGGTTCTCATATACATTCAGTTGCGATGGCCCATCGTTGCCGAACTCGTTTGTCGGTACGGCATCCCCTTCACTATCGACGATAGACAGAATCTTGTACGGATCGCTTAGGTATCCACTGGCATCACTGTAGGAATAGTTGAACTGCATCAACAAATTCTTGGACATAACCTGAGTTACGCCGAAGACAACATCGAGAACGTCCTTGGTTTCGTCGCCCATACGATTACTCAGATCTTCTTCGCCAAGCATGGGTGCGAGCCCAATAGGCGTTCTGCCAACCGGATCGAGCGTATCGTGTGCCAATGCGATTCCAGCAGATACAGTCGTATTTCGCTGGTTAAAGTCACGCGCAAGTTTCGCGTTGAGCCCCGCGTGTGTGTAGTCGTACTCTGCAGAAGCGCTGGCACCGACGCTGAGTTGGAACAAACGTCCCAATGGTTGCTGCCAGCTGGCGGTAAGCGCTACCCGCGTGTCCTGAAACGTGTCGTCCAGTGGCAACTCGCCCGCTGGTGTCGTGTAGGTTTTCTCGCCAGACGGCCGCGTAAAAGTCTGTGCGCCTGACTGCGGTAGCGCGCCGTTGGGCGAAGCGCCGGTCAATGCATCGACGGTCAGACCCAGCGACAGGAATTTGTCATCGAGGAACGTGCGCCGTGCGAGGACATTGAGACTCAGATCCTCAACACGGTCGTTATCCTCACCGTAATAAAGTAATGCCGTATTGAAATCCCAGCTTGGTTCTTCCTGCGCCTGGACAGGCTCGGGAAGACCTGAACCGAGCAATGTGCACGTGGCAGCAGCGAGCGCACCGGCTATTGATAATTTACTATTGTTACTCATCATCGATCCCTTAGTTACAGCCACATCCGCCGCCGCCAAATCCGCGGCCTCCGCTTGATGCTTCCTTGCTGAAATAAATGTGATCATCCAGTGCTGCTTCCACCGGGTCGCTTGTGAGTTGCATTTCGTCCTTTGCGAGCACGTCGCGCTCCCAGGGTTCAACGCCCATTGATGAACACCCTGAGATGGTACCCATCACCAACAAACTCGCTATTAATAAGCTTAATCGCATTCGTTTACTCCGTTATGCGCAATGCATCGACAATGGCCGATTCATATTCGTCCTGCTTTTTTACCTTGAAACCGAAATGTTTCTGTTTAATAACGCCATCACGCCCAATAAGATAGGAACTGGGCATGGCAACCACACCAAATTCGCGTGCAAGATCTTTGGTTTCGTCAAAATAAATGCCGAATTCCGGCGGGAAATCCTCGAGAAAGGTCATCGCCGCCGATCTTTCTGCATCGAGATTAACGCCGATGATGACCAGTCCCTGGTCAGCATATTTTCTATGCATGGCGTTCAACCAGGGAAACGATCGACGGCATGGCACACACCATGACGCCCAAAAATCGACAATCACGACCTTGCCTTCATGGCTTTTGAGGTCAAATTCGTCATAGGGTGCTGCGGCACCGACCTGCAGGGTCAGGAGCAGAGCCGAGATCAATAGAAGAGTATTTTTAAACATAGCTGTAGGAACCATACCGATTGAACCTTAAGGCAGTCTTAGCTGAACAACACGATCCGGAAAATCAGTGAATAAACCGTCGATACCGACATCGACAACGAAAAAACGAACGAGATCCTCAAAAGACGAAAATCCTGGCGGTAATTCGTCTGCCCTGAATGTGTATGGATGGACTGCCAGCCCGGCTGCGTGAGCACGTTGCATCAAGTCGCCAGGGCGCGGGGTGTTATCCCTGAGTTCGTACAGATAAGGGATCCATGGGCCGATTGCATCGACCGTTTCGGCCAACTCGGCGATCCCAGCGGCGGTTCTGATGAAGTCGAAGTCAGTTCCTGCCTCCCCCCAACTATTCTCGCCGATGAGCTGCACCAACTTGAAAGGACAGTCGAATTCGACCTTCAGGCGCTTGAGCTCTGCGAAATCGAAGCACTGTATATACACCGGATCGTCAAAATTCTCGTAACCGTCATCCATTATGACCTTGAGGAAGCCCGGCGCGATATCGATGCCCTCCTCTCGGTGCCATGCTGGCCGCTTGATTTCCGGGTAGATTCCAACCTGTCGCCCCGAATTGGTATTGAGTTGCTTGATGAACTCAAGTTCTTCAGCAAATGTACTAATCGTGAAATCACCGGATTTCGCCGGGAAACGCCCAGGGTAGACCGCGCTTCCATCGGCGTTCATGCGTTCCCACACGCTTAAGGAGCGAAGTTCCTCGAGGTCAAAATCGCGGACGTAGTAACGCCCATCATCACGAGCGCGTGCCGGGAAACACTCTGCGACGTTGGTGACGCGGTCGAGGTAGATATCGTGTAGTACGACGAGCTCGTCGTCGCGGCTCGCGACGACATCCTGCTCGATGTAGTCTGCGCCCATTTTGTGAGCGAGGGCTTTCGCATCAAGTGTGTGCTCAGGTAAATAAGCAGACGCGCCACGGTGGGCAATGACCAATGGAGTCATCTAGTATTCACATTAAGAATATTTTATAAATATCTGATTATTCGATCTTTCCATCGGCATCAAAGCCCGGGAAATCAAGAACATCCCAACGTGCCGTCTCTTCACCACGACCCTGGTGCTTGATGGCATCGACTATTTCCCGTGCGTTCCATTCGACGTGCGCATCGACCCGATCCGCAATATCCTGAGGGGTTTCAGTCATGCCACCAAACGGTCTGACAGCGATCATCCCGATACT